>JALYPW010000193.1 GCA_030856145.1 Chloroflexota bacterium
ATCCGAGCCTGCTCGCTCCGGTGCTCGCAGCCGCCTTGCGCTGACGCGCTCATGCGCGACGATCGCAGATGCGCGACGAGACCCGCTCGCTCCGGTCCTCGGCGGCGCCTTGCCGGCCTCGCCCATGGGCGACGAACGCAGTCTCGATTGGCCTCAGCGCTTTTCAGCGGGGCGGGATCAGGGCCTGGGCCCAGTCCTGGTTCTTGCGGCCGGGTACGTAGCGGCTGTTCGCGCCTTTGAAGGAGAGGCGCTGGAAGCCGAACGAGCGCCACGAGCCGAGCCATGTGTCGATCGGGGGCTTGACGTGGACGCCTACCCGGACGAGATGACTCTCCGGCAGGACCGACTCGAGGATCCGCTTGCGCTCGAGCAGCGGCACGTCGCACAGCGACTCGTCATCGAGCCAGACGAGGTCCACGGCGACCAGGGCGAGCCGCTCGTCGGCGCCCTCCACGGTCCGCCGGCGAGCCTCGTCCTTGCGCTCGGCCAGGCGGATCTTCCGATCGCCGCGACTGCCGAGGATCATCTGGCTGACCGCATCGCCGACCTTCGGGGTGGCGATGACGTCCCGGCCCGCGATGTCGGCCACGGCCTGGAGGGGCTCGGGCGTCAGGAACGCCTCGAGCAGGAGGGTCGCACCGGCGGCCGCCTCGACGAGGGCGGCTTCGATCGCGAGCTCGTCCTCGATCGGGTCGCCGTCGACGTCGGTCAGGCGGGCGACGCCGGCGTCGACGAAGGCGAGGAGGCGCGGCCCGGTCCAGAGCGGCTCGACAATCGGGTCCGCGATCTGGCGCGCCTTCTTGTCGCCGTACTGCTGGGGTCGCCAGGTCGCGGCGGCGGATGCGGCATCGGTGGCGAGCATGCGGCCGATGATACGCCGGGACCGGCGCCGGGCCGCGGGCCGTCAACGGAGCCGGACGCGGCGCGAGACCAACCGAACGTGGCGCCGGGGCGCGCCTATGATCGCGCTGTGACGGCGACGGATCGAGCTCCCGGGACGCGTCCGGCCGGCGGCCTCGGCGCGCTCAGCCCGACCGGCCGGGCAACGGAGCCCGCCGCCTGGGCCCTGTACGACTTCGCGAACACGATCTTCTCGTTCGCGGTGGTCTCGACCGCGATCGGCTTGTGGGCCACCGACTCGAGCCGGTTCGGCGAGCGCGACGGCAACGCGGTCGTGTCGATCGCGATCGCGCTCAGCGTCGGGCTCAACGCGCTCGTCTCGCCGATCCTTGGGGCGGTCAGCGATCGGGGCGGGCGGCGCCTCCCGTTCCTGCTGTTCTTCACCGCCCTGTGCGTCGTGCCGACCGCGCTGATCGGCCCGAGCCCACCGCTCGTCGGCCTCGCCCTCTTCACGGTCGCCAACTTCGCGTACCAGGCGGCGCTGATCTACTACGACGCGACGCTCACGGTCGTCAGCAAGCCCGAGACGCGTGGTCGGCTCAGCGGGATCGGCGTCGCGGTCGGGTATTGCGGGACGATCTTCGTCGGGCTGCTGCTGATCCTCCTCGACGTTCCCAACGAGGGCCGCTTCCTCGTCGCCGCGATCCTGTTCGCGCTCTTCGCGATCCCGATCTTCGTGGTCGTCAAGGAGCACGGGCCGGTCGGCACGGTCGGCCGAGGCGACGTCAGCGCATCGTGGTCCCAGCTCCGGACGACGATCGCCCATACCCGCGAGGTGCCGGGCCTCGGGCGGTTCCTCGTCGGCCGGTTCTTCTACTCGGATGCGGTCAACACGATCATCGTCGTGATGAGCGTGGTCACGGTCTTTGCCAAGGGCCTGAGCGAGGGAACCGCCCAGATGGTCCTCCTCGGGCTGACGGTCGTCGCGGTGGTCGCCAGCTTCGGCTGGGGCCGGCTCGTCGACCTGTGGGGACCGAAACGGACGCTCCTGACGGTCCTGGCGTCGTGGGCTATCGGGCTCGTCCTCGGCGCGGTCTCGCTCGGGATCGACGGCCCCATCGGCTTCGTGATGTTCCTCGTCGCCGGCGGAATCCTCGGCAGCGGGCTCGGCGGGGTCCAGGTCGCGGACCGCGTCTTCATGGTCCGGCTGTCGCCGCCCGAGCGGCTCGGCGAGTTCTTCGGCCTGTACGGTCTGGTCGGCAAGGGATCGCAGGTGATCGGCCAGATCCTGTACGGGGCGACGATCTTCCTGCTCCTCGACAGGTTCGGCGTCGGGGCCTACCAGATCGCGGTCTTGAGCCTGCTCGTCACGATGCTGATCGGGTATTGGCTCATCCGTCCGGTGTCGGATGAATGGACCGGCTCGGGCGAGGCGCCGCCAACGACGATGGCGCTGCCGCCGGAGCGCCTGTCGCCGGCCTCGTCCCCGATCGAGCCGCGCTGACCGTCTCGACGTCGCTCGCCGGAACGGCTCGCTCGCGGCCTAGCTGATCCGCGCCCCGGCATCGTCGAGGTGCGCCCGGCGCCAGGCCCAGGCCGAGCCGATCATCTCCTCGAGCGTCGCTCGCCGGGCCGTCCAGCCAAGGACGTCGCGCGCTCGATCGACAGCCGCGACGAGGACCGGCGGGTCGCCGACCCGGCGCGGGCCGATCGTCGTCGGGATCGGCCGGCCAACGACCGCCGCCGCCGCGTCGACGACCTCGCGAACGCTGAACCCGGCCCCGATCCCAAGGTTGCAGACGAGAGCCTCGTCCGTTCGCGAGTCGTCGGCGGCCGTTGCCTCGAGGGCGGTCAGGTGGGCGTCGGCCAGGTCGGCCACGTGGATGTAGTCGCGGACACAGGTCCCATCGAGAGTCGGGTAGTCGTCGCCGAAGAGGGTGATGGGCTCGCCCGTCTCGGCGGCCCGGAGGACGTTTGGGATCAGGTGGGTCTCGGGGTCGTGGAGCTCGCCGTTGCGCTCCGTCGCGCCCGCGACGTTGAAGTAGCGGAGCGACACCGAACGGAGGCCGTACGCCTCGCCGTAGAACCGGAGGGCGCCCTCGAACGTCCGCTTCGTCTCGCCGTACGGATTGATCGGAGCGAGCGGCGCGCTCTCGGCGATCGGGATTTCGGCCGGGACGCCGTAGACCGCGGCGGTCGAACTGAAGACGATCCGCCCGACGCCCGCCTGGCGGGCGGCCTCGAGGAGGACGATCCCGCCGCTGACGTTGTCGCGGTAGTAGCGGGCCGGCTCCCGGACGGACTCGCCGACGAGGGATCGGGCGCCACAATGGAGGACCGCATCGACCCGCGCGCGCTCGAAGAGCCGGGCCATCGTCGCCCCGTCGCCGTAGCTCCCGATCTCCAGCGAGGCGACGCCAGGCACCGACACCCGATGGCCGGTCGACAGGTCGTCGAGGACGACGACCTCGTGGCCGGCCTCGAGGAGGCGCTCGACCGAGACGGAGCCGACATAGCCGGCGCCGCCGGTCACCAGGATGCGCATCGGGACCTCCGGGATCGGGGGCGGGGTGCTGCCATCAGCGCCGACGCCGGAGCAGGCGGTCGACAAGGCCGGGCCGGGCCGGCGCAGAGTCGGTCACCGGTTCGGCGCTGCCGGCGGCGGCGGTCCCTGCCGGCTCGTCGGGGAGTGCCTCGCCCCGGCCACGCATGATCTCGGCCATCCGCTGCGACAGGTGGCTCGCCATCGGGTTGTCCGGATCCATGGCCAGCGCGCGTCGGGCGAACGTGTACGCGCCACGCTGGTCGCCGCGCTCGAGCGCGACCCGGGCAAGGCCGACGACCGCGATCGAGTTCCGTGGGTCGGCGGCGGCCACCCGGGCGTAGGAGCGTTCGGCCTGGTCGAGCAGGCCCACGGCCATCGCCCGCTCGGCCTCGAGCATCATCTCGATCATCGCGCCCCGTCCGTCGTGGCCGCCAGCGGATCCCAGTCGGCCGGTAGTGCCGCGGCGACCGGCGGCCGGCTGCCCACCGCGACGAACGCTCCCGACTCGGCCGATTCGCCGATCGCGATCATCACGTCGAGCACGTGGTAGGCAAGCTCGCCGTCGGCCCGATGGGGTCGGTCCTCGCGGATCGCGCGGGCCATGTCGAGGACCCCTGTGCCGCGCGTGGATCGCGCGGTCGTCCGGGCCACGGTCTCGGTGGCCCTCACGCCACTCCGGCGGACCCCGACCTCGCCGTCGAAGCCGTTGGGATCGGGCAGGATCATCGTCCCGTCGCGACCGCTCAGCTCGAACAGGATCCGAGGCAGGGCCGAGTCGAACGAGAAGACGACCTGGGCGGACGCCCCACCGACGAACGACACGAGCGCGCCGATGTGGGTCGGAGCAGTGACCTCGAACGTCTCGCCGGCTCGCGGCCCGGACCCGATCGAGCGCCGGCCATGGGCGGTGGACGCGACAGCCGCGACCGAGCCGACCGGCCCGAGGATCTGGACGAGCGCAGTGAGGTAATACGGCCCAAGGTCGAACAGCGGCCCGGCGCCCGACTGGAAGAGGAAGTCCGGGTTCGGATGCCAGGCGTCCGGGCCCGGCGACTGGAGGAGGGCGAGGGCCGTCAGCGGCTCGCCGATCGCGCCGGCCTCGACAAGGCCGCGGACCGCCTGGAGGCCCGCTCCGAGGAACGTGTCCGGCGCGCACCCGACCCGCAGCCCGGCCGCCGCAGCCGTGTCGAGGACCGCTCGCCCGCTCGCCCGATCGAGGGCCAGCGGCTTCTCGTTCCAGACGTGCTTGCCGGCCGCGAGAACGCGTTCGGCAACCTCGGCGTGGGCTGCCGGGATCGTCAG
Organism: Chloroflexota bacterium; assembly: GCA_030856145.1. Lineage (GTDB taxonomy): Bacteria > Chloroflexota > Limnocylindria > Limnocylindrales > CSP1-4 > CF-46. The sequence goes on from JALYPW010000193.1 coordinate 4,688, forward strand.
GTTGACCACGATCTCGACGTCGGAGTGGCCCAGGACCACGTCCACGTCGCCGCCGACGGCAACCCCGTGGGCGGCGGCCTTTGCCCGTGCGGCGTCGGGTCGGATATCGCCGACCGCGACGACCTGGACGTCGGGAAAGCTCGCCAGATTCTCGAGGTAGGTGTCACTGATGACCCCAGCCCCGACGACCCCGACCCCGACGGGTCCGGACCGATTCACGCGTCGCCGCCCGACGCGCGGCCCGAAGCCCGGTCCGAGGCCGCGTCCGACGCCGAGTCCGACGCGCCGAGAAGGAACGCCCGGCTCGCCCGGATCGCCTCGAACATGTCGCCGACGGTGTCATCGAGCTCGACCACGCGCAGGGCAGACGGCGCTGCCGCGACGATGTCCCCGATCGGCAGCACGCCCGACCCGACCGCGACCTGGCGCGACGTGTCCAGGGTCCCGTCGCCGTCCTTCACGTGGAGCGCGACGACCCGGTCGCCGAGACGCCGGAGGAGGGCGGGCACGTCGGCGCCGCCGGCGAACGCCCAGTACGCGTCCACCTCGAGGGCGACGTCGGGCGCGAGCAGGTCGGCGAAGACCTCGAGGGCGTGGCGGTCGTCGATCATCGAGACCAGTTCGAAGTGGTGATTGTGGTAGCCGACCCGCACGCCGCGGCTCGAGGCCGATCGGGCGACCGCGTTCATCTCGTCGGCCAGGAGGCCGACTCCGCCGGCGGCCTGCCAGCGATCGGGGCTGACCCACGGCTGGACGACGGTTCCGATCCCGAGCTCTGACGCGGCATCGAGGACCGCGTCGATGTCGCCGGACAGGAGCTCGCAGTGGGCGGTCGGGGCCGCCAGGCCGTGGGCGGGCAGCCCGGCGCGCAGCCCATCCCGGAACGCGAGCAGGTCGTACGGCTCCACCCGGCGGAACCCGATCTCCGCGAGGCGTCGGAGCGTCCCCTCCAGATCGTCGGCCAGCGCCGATCGAACCGCGTACAGCTGGACCGACAGTTCCCCCGACCGGTCGGATGTGCCGTCAGGCGGGCCACTTGCCGGGCGGGCTTCGGAGGCGAGATCGCGCGCGGCGCGGAGGAGGCTGGCCGTGTCGTTCATTCCCGGATTCTCGACGACTTGCTCGAAGAGCGCAGCGAGCATCCGCCCGAGCCCCGGACCGGCCGTCATGCCGAGCTCGGCGATCAGGTCGGCCCCGTCGACCGCGAGCGCGGAACGGTCCAGGATCGGGCCGTTGGCCAGCTCCCGCCGGATGCGCGCCCGGAGCTCGTCGAGGTCGTCGGCATTGCGGGCGACGTTGCTGCCGGCGTTGTCCGCTTCGCGCAGGGCGAACAGGTCGTCAATCGCTGCCGGGCCGATCTTTGCGAGGAACCGCCGGACTGCCGGGTCGCCCCACCCCCGCTCGTAGCGGAACATGTGCTGCCGGACGAGGTGGACGACGGACGCCCGCGTCGCCGTCGCGACGTGGAGGCGGTCGAGGAGCCCGCCCGCGAGCTCCGCGCCGACCGTCTCGTGCCCCAGGAAGTGGCCGTCGGCGGCAGTTGCCGGCTTGCCGATGTCGTGGACGAGGGCGGCCAGCCGGACCTGCGGTCGGTTCGCCGCCGCGTCCACCGTCCGGACGGTGTGGTCCCAGAGATCCTCGCCCGGGAACTTGTTCTGTTTGACGCCGCGCTGGGTGGCGAGGTCGGTCGAGATCGCGGCCAGGGCGCCGGTCTCCTCGAGCAGTCGGAGCCCGATCGATGGCCGGGTGGCCGCGAGCAGCCGCTCGAGCTCCGTCGCGATCCGTTCCCCGGAGAGGTGGGCGACGAGCGGCGCCGTCTCGCGAATCGCAGCCAGGGTGGCCGGCTCGATCGTCCATTCGTGCGTCGCCGCGAAGCGGATCGCCCGGACGATCCGGAGGGCATCCTCTTCGAACCGCGTGCGCGGGTCGCCGACCGCCCGGATGACCTCCGCTCGGATGTCGGCGAGCCCGTCGTACGGATCCAGGAGGCGCGGCTCCGGCTGCACGCCGCGGGTTCCAGACGCCCCCCAGGCGAGGGCGTTCATCGTGAAGTCCCGGCGGGCGAGATCGGCCAGGATCGATGTTCCGAACTCGACCCGGTGCGGCCGCCGGAAGTCGGCGTAGTCGTGGTCGGTCCGGAAGGTCGTGATCTGATACTCGATGCCGGCTCGGCGAACCGCCACCGTCCCGAACCGGTTCTCGTATGCGGCGTCGTCGAAGAGCGCGGCGGTCTGCTCCGGGAGCGCCGACGTCGCAAGGTCCCAGTCCTTCGTCGCTCGATCCACGATCAGATCGCGGAGGGCTCCACCGACCACGAACGCAGCGTGACCGGCCGCCCAGAGCGTCCCGAGGACCTGTCGGACGGCGTCGGGAATCTCGCCAGCGAGCTTGGCCCCGGCATCCGTGTCGGCCCCGCCGCCGGTCACCGGATCGCTCAGTTCCGGCCCAGGAACAGGTACGACCGCCAAGCCTCGTTGTTCTCGTCGGCGAGGTACGGCGTGAACATCGAGTACATGTCGCTGCGCGGCTCGAACGGCGGCCGGCTCAAGCGGAACCGGGCTTCCTCGACGGTCTTCCCGCCCTTGCGGTGGTTGCACGACTTGCAGGCGGTGACGAGGTTCTCCCAGCTGTGACCGCCGCCGCGATGGCGGGGGACGATGTGGTCGAGGGTCAGGTCGTGGCCGGTGCGACCGCAGTACTGGCAGGTGTGGCGGTCGCGGCTGAAGATCTCGCGCCGGCTCAGCTTGACCCGCGGCCGAGGCCGGCGGACCTGGTACTGGAGCCGGATCACGGACGGCGCGTGGTACTCGGCGCGGGGCGTCCTGATGACCTGGTGGTCGTACTCGATGACCTCGGCTTTCGCGCCGAACACGAGTCGGAACGCCCGCGGCAGGTTGCAGACGTTCAGCGGCTCGTAGTTCTGGTTCAGCACGAGCACGACTCCGTTCATCGTGGGCGCACGATACCAAGAACAGCGACCGGCGCCGCGGCGAACATTCGCCGGCCGCTTCGGGCGGATCGTCCGGCCGATGTCCCGGCAGGATCACTTCTTCACGAACGAGCACCGCCGAATCTCCCGATCGACCGTATCGAAGCCGCCGGGGGATCGGCCCACGCTCGTTCATCGCAGCCTGATCCAACACCGACATCGCCGGCGGCGCGGCCAAGCGC
>JALYPW010000211.1 GCA_030856145.1 Chloroflexota bacterium
CGCGAGCACGTTCAGCTGCTGGCGGCGGCGACGCGGCGGGACATGGCCGTCGTGCTCGACCTCGGGCGGACGCTGCAGCGCCTGGCCGACGTGATCTTCGCGCCGCCGATCGGAGACTACCGGGCACGCACCAAGGTCGCGCTGCGGCTCCTCGGCGCGATCCCGGGCGACGCCGTCCGGGCGCCGCTCCTTGCGATCGACGACGACGAGGTCGATCGCATCAGCCGAGCCCTGACCGAGGCGGGCCTCGTTGCGGCCGGCAGCAACCCGGCGGACGCCCGCCGCGGAGGCGTCCAGAGCTAGTCGCGCGGCGGACCCTGGCCGAGGGCCGCCAGCACGGTCTCCACCTGGGCCGCGACCGACGGAGCACCCACGAAGCGACCGTCGAAGATCGCGCCGCCGATCGTGAAGCCCCAGACGCCGATCCCGGCGAGGGCCGCGATCCGTTCCAGCGAGTCGACGCTCCCGGCCGCGATGACTGGCCCCGTTGCGCGCTCCTTCACGGCGGCGGTCAGGGCCTCGACGTCTCCGTCGTAGCGATAGGCCAGCAGGTCGAGGCCGTGAACGCCGGGCCGGGCGGTGAGGTCGGCCGCATCGGCGGCAATCTCCTCGATCGTGCCGCGGAGCAGGCTCGGATGGCCGATCACACGACCCGGAAACGGGCAGTAGCGGACGGCCGTGCCGGCGAGGATCTGCAGGGCCTCGTCAGGGTGGGTTCCACCGAGCAGCCAGTCGACTCCGATGTCGAGTGCAGCCCTGATCGAGCGGATTTCGTCGTCCTTGTCCTCGGACACGACCTCGAGCATCACCTCGCGGCCGTCGGACCGGATCGCCGCGGCGAGGTCGCGCAGCTCGGCGATGGGCAGGCCGATGTCCTTGAACCCGACGTAGCGCAACCCGGTCGAGCGGACCTCGTCGTAGACCGCGCGGGCGTCGGGCACCGTCCGGTCGCTGTGAGTGAGCATGAAAATGAACTCGGTCATGCAGGGCTCCGCTTCGGCTGGTCGGGAATGAGCTGGTCGAGACCCTCGATGACGAGGTCCGGTTCGGGCGCCGCCGCCAGGTCCTCGAGCCGGGTCGCGCCGGTCAGGACGAGCGCCCCGACCATGCCGGCCGAGCGGGCCATCGCGACGTCGGTCAGGAGTCGATCGCCGACCATCACGACCTCGCCCGGCGGCAGGCCGAGTCGCTCCAGGGCGACTCGGGAGATGTGGGCCGACGGCTTGCCGACGACCGCCTCGGCGGCGATCCCGGTCGACACCTCGATCGCGGCCAGAAGGGCCCCGCAGTCGGGCATGCCGCCGTCGGGCGTCGGGCAGTACGGGTCGGCGTTTGTCGCGATCAGGCGGGCGCCGTTGCGGACGGCCGTGAACGCGCGCTGGAGTTTCTCGTACGTGAAGGTCCGGTCCCACGAGACGACGACGGCATCGGCCCGACGCGGATCGTCGGTCAGCTCGTGGCCGGCGATCCGGAGCTCGTCCTGAACGAGCTCCTCGGCGATCGCCAGGATCCGGGTGGCGGGCCGCTCGCGCAGATAGCCGATCAGCGCGTCGATCGAGGACACGACGTCGCCGTCGTCGACAGGCACGCCCATCGAGCGCAGGCGAGCGGCGTACGTGGCCGATCGTTCCAGCGGGTTGTTCGACAGGAAGGCGAAGCGGCTCCCGATGGCACGCAGGGCAGCGATCGATTCGACGGCGCCGGGCAGCGGCTCGGACCCGAGATAGACGGTCCCGTCGAGGTCGAGGACATAGCCCGGGTAGACGCGGTCCGGTCGGCGGAGCCGCGGGTCGCGAATCACGGCGCGAGCGGTCATGACGCGGCTCCGGGGACGGGTTCGGGTCGCGCAGCCGCGCGGGCAATCGCTGCGGCCTCGTCGATCGCCGCCGCCGCCCGATCCGCCGTCCACTCCCCAGCGAACCATGCCAGGTCGGCGAGCGTGAACCGGTTCCGGATCAGGTGACCGTTGAACAGCGCCCACACGGCCTCCTCCCGGGTCACAGCCGGATCGAGCGCCGCGAAGGTCGCGCTCGCACCGGCCGACCGGAGCGCGCCGGCGATCGCGGCCGGACGGCCGAGCAGGCTCGCGAGATCCGCCCGGATCTCGGGCCATCGCTCGATCACGGCCGGGAGACCGGCGCGGGCCTCGTTCCAGTGCTCGAGCTTCCGGCGATACTCGGACCAGCATTCCTCGGCCATCGCACCCGACGGATCGAGCGCACGGAACGCGCCGACGATCCGTTCGTGCATCGCGGCCGGCGCGGGCGGCCGAGCGGTGAGCAGGACGCCCGGGTCGAAGGTTGCGAGCAACCGCTCCCAGGCCACGGCCACGGCCAGGGCGGCGACGCCGACCTGCGCGCCGTGGAGCCCGGCCGGGCGACCGTTGCCCGCGGCGGCCATGTCAAGCAGATGGCTGACCGTATGCTCCGTGCCCGAGATCGGCGATGTCCTGCCGGCGATCCCGAGGGCGAGGCCGCTCAGCGTCATGAGCTCGGCGAGCGTGCGCTGAGCCGCGACGTCGCCCGATGTCGCCTCTGGCGCGGCGAGGAGGAGCGCCGCCGCGCCGTCCCGGAACAGGTCGACGATCCGGCGGTCCCAGCTCGAGTCCATGCCGAACGCTTCGGCGAGGCGCCAGTCCGCCGGCGCAGTGAACATCGCGGCCAGCTCCCCCACCCCGGCCCGGTTGAGCGCAGCCGGGGCGTCCGCCAGCACGGTCAGGTCGATGACGAGCACGTCCGGCCAGCGGGACGGCATCGTTCGCTTCACACCGTTGATCAGCAGGACCGCCATGTCGTCCGAGAATGCGTTGACCGAGTTCGCGGTCTGGACGACGACGAACGGCGCGCCAAGCGCCCGGCTCGCCTCCTTGGCGATGTCGCAGACCGTGCCGGAGCCGAGGGCGACGACACAGCCCGCGCCCGCGGAGCCGGCCACCACCTGGGCGATCGCGGCAGCGTCGGCGTGCAGCCCGCCCTGACCCGATCCGAGACGGACGACGTTGACGCCGGTGTCGGGGTCGATCGCGCCGAGGCGAGAGGTCACGAGGGACTTGAGGTCGTCCGGGCCGCGCCGCATCGGCGTGTCATCGACGACGAGCGCGATCGAGCCCGGCTGGCGAACGCCGTCGACCAGCTGCGGGAGCTCGTCGAGCGCGTCGGGTCCGATGACGATCCGACGAATGCCGATCTCGCCGAGCGGCGACGACGGGTCATTCAGCCCAACCGCTCGACGGACCGCGTCGAGGTCGGTCGGATCGACGTGGTGCAACGCCGTCACGGCCGGCTCCCGACCGCGAGCGGCTCCAGGGCGTCGAACGTCGCCCGGTACGCCGCCCACCCATCGTCGTACTGACCGGCGAGCGACCGATCGGGCTCGAACCGGACCGGATCGACGCGGAGGGCGGCCATCGCCGCGGCATCGAGGTCCGGGAACCAGCCGAGTCCGACCGCGGCGATGAGTGCCGCGCCCAGGGCGGTCGCCTCCGGCTCGACGAGAAGCTCGACCGCGCGCCCGGTGACGTCGGCCTTGGCCTGGAGCCACGTCCGGTCCTTGGCGCCGCCACCCACGACGCGGATCGTGTCAGCGCCGAGGCCGAGCAGTTCGAGCCGCTCGACGATGTCACGGACGGCGAAGCAGCAGCCTTCGATCACCGCCCGCGCGAGGTGTCGCCGATCGTGTCCGATGGCGAGCCCGGTGAATGCCGCGAACACGTCGGCGTTCCAGCGCGGCGTGGATGCCCCGCCGAGCGCCGGCTGGAACCGGACGCCGCCGGCACCTGGTGGAGCCTCGGCCGCCAACTGACCGATCTCGGCCGGCCTGCAGCCGAGCAGATCGGCCAGCCAGCGGACGCTGCCGGCCGAGACGAACCCAGGATGTTCGATGAGCCAGCGATCGGGCAGGACATGGGCATGCGTCTCGACCAGACCGCTCGGATCGCGAACGGGCGTCCAGCTCGCGGCCGCGACCGGCTCGGCCGTTCCAACGATGTCGCCGATCGTCCCGGGCCCGAGGATCCCGGCGGCGAGACATGCGGCATGCTCGTCGCCCGTCCCGACGACCACCGGGCAGGCCGGCACGCCCCACGCCGCGGCCAGGTCGGACGGGATGGTTCCGGCCACGGCCGTCGCCGGGAGGATCTCGCCCAGCGCGTCCGGATCGATCCCGAACGCCTCCAGCAGGTTCACGGACCATGACCCGAGGGCCACGTCGAGGAGGAGGAGCGACGACGCGTTCGCGCGGTCGAGGACACGGCGTCCGGTGAGATGGGCGACGACGAA
>JALYPW010000317.1 GCA_030856145.1 Chloroflexota bacterium
CGCCGACGCCGACCCGATCACGGAGCCAACCGGCGCATGTCGGGCAGATCGGTCGACCTCCACGGCAACTCGCGATAGTCGCCCGTCAGCGGATCGATCGTGAAGGTCTGCGCCGTGTTCCCGGCACGGACCAGGGCCGCGCTGCCGTCCGGCGACCAGGCCTTGGCAAGTCCGGTGTCCTCGCCGCCGGGAACCTCGGCCCGATGTCACGCGCGACCGCGCCGCCGTCAGCCGGCATGACGGCCAGCGTGAAGGCGTCCCAGTATCTCTCGCGGCTGCCGCGATGTCGGCGCCTCGATGGCCGCATCCGAGAAGGCTGCGGAGGGCGGACCGCTCGCGATAAGGATGGGGATACGTCAGGCGCCGTAGGTCGTGGCCGCCGATCGGGGGCCCGAAATCCGTCGTCCGGCGCATGGTCGGCGCCGGCCGGAGCGCCGAAGATGCTCGTACCCGGACCATGTGCCGGCTGTTTCCCAGCAGGTGTCATGACGACGTCCTCAGCCCGCGCCGCCAGCCGAGGCCGATCTGCGCCGATCACCTCGACCGGCACCGCGCCCGGGTCCGCCCGCGACGGCGCGATTCGCCAACCGGTCCTCCGTCACCTCTGGCTGCTGATGCTGGTTGCCGCGCCGCTCCTGGCCGGGCTCTACCTCCTGCTCCCGGCGTCGGGCTCGGCCCGGACGATCACCTACCCGATCTTCGGGATCATCGCGACGGTCGCCATCGTCGTTGGCGTCCGGATCAATCGACCCGACCGGCGCGGCGCCTGGCAGCTGATCGCCTTCGGCCTGGCGCTGCTGTCAGTCGGCGACATCACCTATACCGTCATCGCTCTGACCAGTCCCGAGGTCCCATACCCGTCGCTGGCTGACGGGGTCTACTTCGCCGCCTACGGCGCGCTCGTGGTTGGCGTCCTTCGCCTCGTCCGAGGCCGGATGACCGGCGGTGACCGGATCCCGATGATCGACGGGGCGATCCTCGCGGCTGGCGCCGGGTCCGTGTTCTGGATCGTGACGATCCGGCCCGCGATCGCCGGGTCCGTCGATATCGCTGCCGCCATCGTCTCGCTCAGCTATCCGTGCATCGACCTCATCCTGCTCGGCCTCGCGTTCCGGGTCCTGCTGTCCTCGAACCGCAACCACCGCTCGATGCAGTTCCTGCTCTTCGGTCTGCTGACCTACTTCGCCGCCGACACGATCTACGCCGTTGCCGTCCTCGACGGAAGCTACGTCGACGGCCATCCCGTCGACGCTCTCTGGATCCTTGGCATCCTGGTCCTGTCGGTGGCGGCGCTCCACCCGTCGTCCGGGACGAAGGTCGTCGAGGTCGAGACGGAGTCCCGCCTGTCCCGCTCCCGCCTGGCCCTGCTCGGGGTCGCCTCGATGATGGCGCCTGCCATCCTCGTCGTCCGGGAGGGCTCGGCCGGCGCCGACGAGGCGGTCGGGCTGATCCTCACCTGGACGCTGCTGTTCGGGCTCGTCCTGATCCGGCTGGCGAGCACGGTGGATGCGCTCGGCGTCTCGCTCCTCCAGCGGCGGCGGCTCCAGGATGACCTGACCTACCAGGCTCACCACGACCCGCTGACGCGACTGGCCAACCGGACGCTCTTCGAGGAGCGCCTTCGCTCGGCCATTGACACGGCACCGGAGACGACCGGCCTCGTGTTCCTCGACCTCGACGACTTCAAGACGATCAACGATACGCTCGGCCATGCCAGCGGCGACGAGCTGCTCCGGATCGTCGCCGAGCGGATCAAGCGCGAGCTGCGCGACGGCGATCTCGCGGCCCGCCTCGGCGGTGACGAGTTCGCGATCCTCGTCGGCGGCTGCAGCGAGGAGGCGATCGCCAAGGTCGTCGCCGAGCGGGTCCTGGCCGGGCTCCGTGCTCCGGTCCATCTCGAGGGTCGCCCGTTCCAGGTGCGCGGCAGTGCCGGCGTCGCGATCGGCCATGCCGGTTCGACGCCCCTCGACCTGATGCGCGCGGCGGATGTGGCGATGTACCAGGCCAAGGCGAACGGGAAGGACAAGGCCGAGAGCTACGAAGCGCGGATGCACAGCCAGGTCGTCCAGAGCTACCAGCTTCGGACCGAGCTGGCGGAGGCGATCGAGACCGGCCAGTTCGTCCTCCACTACCTGCCCGCGATCGCCCTGGCCACGGGCGAGATTGTCGGCGCCGAGGCTCTCGTCCGTTGGCGCCACCCCGAGCGCGGACTCCTCGGACCCGCGGACTTCATCCCCCACGCCGAGTCATCCGGGCTGATCAACGACCTCGGCCTCTGGATCCTGCGCGAGGCCTGCCGGACCGCGGCGCGCTGGCCGTTGCTCGCCAGCGGGAGCCGGCCGATGGTCAGCGTCAACCTGTCGGCCAGCCAGCTGCTCCAGCCAGGCATCGTTGACGACGTCGCCACGATCCTGGCCGAAACCGGGCTGCCGGCGAACCACCTCTTCCTCGAGGTGACCGAGAGCGCGCTCGTCGATCTGGAACCGGCTGCGCGGGCACTGGGGCGGCTGCGCGAGCTCGGGGTGCTCCTCGCCCTCGACGACTTCGGGACGGGATACTCGGCCCTGAGCTACCTGGCGAAGCTGCCGTTCGACGTCGTCAAGATCGACCGCGTCTTCATCGGCTCGCTGGGCGAGGACCGGCGCGTCGAGGCACTCCTGTCCGGGATCATCGTCCTCTGCCGTAACCTCGAGCTCAGCATCGTCGCCGAGGGCGTCGAGACCGAGGCCCAGCTCGACGCCGTCACTCGTCTCGGGTTCGATGCCGCCCAGGGGTTCCTGTTCGCGCGGCCGATCCCTGATGAAGCATTCGTCGCCCTCGTGCTGGCTGCCCAGCCGCGCCCGGACGGGCGATCGTCGGTCCGCGCCGCCGTGCGGGCGGTCGGTGCCCCGCATGCGACAGCCACGTCGCGAGAGGTCGGCGCGCCGGCCTGACCCGATCGGAGCGGGATCCCTCGCGAATGCAGCCACGAC
>JALYPW010000325.1 GCA_030856145.1 Chloroflexota bacterium
GCCCGCGGGTGGGCGGCTCGACCCGACGATCCTCTCGGGCACGGAGGACCTGATCGACGATGGGGGAAAACACGCCGCATCACGTCGCGGCGAGCATCGGCTCGCCGATCGACGATCCGGAGTCCACGATGGCCGGCCTCGTGGCCGGGCCCCTGCCCAGCGGGAGCGGCCTCACGATCCTTGTCGTGGACGACGACCCGGTCATCCGGGCCCTGGTCGCCCGAACCCTGACCCTCGCTCGCTTCGATGTGGCGACCGCGCCAGGGAGCCGCGAGGCACTCCGCCTCGTGGCCGAGGGTCGGGTCCTGCCCGTCGTCCTCGTGACCGACATCGAGATGCCCGAGATGAACGGGGTCGAGCTGGCCGCGCGCCTGCTTGCCCTGCGGCCGACGCTCCGGGTGGTGATGATGACCGGCGACCCCGAGCGAGCCGAGAGTGCCCGCCGCCACCCGTCGATCGTGGACGCGGTGCTGCTCAAGCCGATGCCGCTCGACGATCTCGTTCGTGCCGTCAGCAGTGCGGCGGATCAGACCCGGGCGCGGTGACGGCCGGCGGAGCCAGCATGGCCGCAGGCGGCGCCGATATGGAGATCGACGGCGGATCGGTTGACGACGGATCGGTGGACGGCCGGGACGGCCTAGACTTCCTCGTGATGGAATCCCGCGACCGCATGGTCAACCTCGGGCTGTTCTCGGCGGCCGGCGTCGTGTGGATCCTCGTCGCCCTCGTCATCACGACCCGCGATCCGCGCCTCGATCCGAGCGCCGGCTTCGTCGGGGCACTCCTGATCGGTCTCGCATTCGGCCTGACCGTCGTGCCGCTCTTCTGGCTCGGGGTCTTCGCCCGCCACCGCCGGATCGCCTATCGTGGCGACTGGACCAGGGCCGTCCGGCGCGGCGGCTGGGTGGCGGTCGTGACGGCCGTCTTCGTGATCCTGCGGCTCCAGCAGGCGTTCGTGCCGGCGATCGCCCTCCTCATCCTCGCCCTCGTGTTCATTGCCGAGGCAACCCTGTCCGTCGAGCGCTGATCCGGCGTCCGGAGCGACCCGTCCCGCGCCCGGAGCAACCCGTCCATCGCCGGAGCGACCCGGCACGTGCCGGCGCGCACCCAGCGCCGCATCCCGGAGGTTCCGTGACGTCGTCCCCCGATCCGACCGCCGACCCGGCCCAGCCGATGTCGGACCGCCTGACCCCGGTCTCGACCGGGCCGCTCGCCGCGATCGAGCCGGCCGGACCGCACGCACCGGTCAAGACCCGCCTGGCGGCCGCTGTCGATGCCGCCCGCGACGAGATCATCGATTTGTCGCGCCGGATCCACGCCCATCCGGAGCCCGCGTTCGAGGAGCACCTGGCCACGACCTGGATCGCCGAGGCCCTGCGCCGCCACGGTTTCGCCGTCGAGCATCCCGCAGGCACGCTGCCGACCGCGATCCGGGCGTCCCTGGCCGGCGGCCGCGCGGGCGAGGGTCCGCGGATCGCGATCCTCGCCGAGTTCGACGCCCTGCCCGGGCTCGGCCACGGCTGTGGTCACAACACGATGGCTGCGTCGGGCGTCGGCGCCGCGATCGCCCTGGCCTCGATCGCCGCGGAGCTGCCCGGCGAGATCGTGTTCTTCGGCACGCCGGCCGAGGAGCGCGGGAGCGGCAAGCAGGTGATGATCGAGGACGGGCTCTTCGCTGGCATCGACGCCGCCCTGATGTTCCACCCCTGCGATCGGAACCATGTCGAATCCCATCCGCTCGCCTCCGAGGACGTCGACGTGGTCTTTCACGGCCTCCAGGCACACGCGGCGGCCGATCCGTGGAAAGGCCGTAACGCCCTCGACGCGATGATCCTGTTGTTCAGCTCGGTCGGGTTGTGGCGCCAGCAGCTCCGGACCGATGCCCGGGTCCACGGGATCATCCAGGAGGGAGGCACGGCCGCCAACATCATTCCGGATCGGACCCGGGCCTGGTTCATGCTGCGCAGCCCGGACCAGCCGTACTACGACGAGATGAAGACCCGCTTCCGGGCTCTCGTCGAGAGCGCCGCGCTTGCGACCGGCACGACCGCCGACGTCACGTTCAGCGGCGGCGCGCTGACGATGCACGCCAACACGACCCTCGAGGCGCGCTGGGTCGCCAATGCCGAGGCATACGGGATTGTCGACGAGGGTCCGGACCCGAATTCGGGCAGCACGGACATGGCCAACGTGAGCTGGATCTGCCCGACGATCCACCCCGAGCTGGCGATCGCGCCGGAGGGCACGCCCGGCCACTCGATCCTCTTCCGCGATGCCGCGGCGACGCCGGCCGCCGACGCGACCACGCTTCTGGCCGCGACCCTCGTTGCCCAGACCGCCTACGAGTTGTTCGCCGATCCGGACCTGTTGGCGGCGGCCTGGCGCGAATTCCACGCCGAGGCCTGACGGGCGGTGCCTCAGGGCCTGGCGCTGGCCGTGATCCGGTGGATCGTCCCGCCGCGCAGGTCGGCGACGTACAGCTCGCCGCTGTCGGACTCGCCGAACGAGCTGATCATCAGACTTGGGCTGGAGGGTGATCCGCGAACCAGGGTCGGAGTCGCGGGGGTATAGGCGCCGGCCGAGACCAGCCACATCCGGCCCGAACAGAAGTCGCCGTAGAGGTAGCCGCCGACGAGGATCGGGTAGGCGGCGCCGCGGTACACGAATCCGCCGGTGACCGAGCAGTTGTCCGCGCCCTTCATCACGTGCGGGTACGCGACGAGGGGCGGATGCATGCCGGTTGTCGAACAGCCGCTCGACGGCCTGTAGCAGGCTCGACCCTCCAGGACACGCCAGCCGTAGTTCGCGGCCCGGCCGGCCGGCGCCGTCGGCAGCGGGTTCGACCGGTCGATCTCCTCGTACCGTCCCTGCCCGACGTCGCCGATCCAGAGATGTCCGGTCGTGCGGTCGAACGACCAGCGCCACGGGTTGCGCAGGCCGCGCGACCAGATCTCGTCGAGTCCGGTTCTGCCGACGTACGGGTTGGACGGCGGGATCCGGTAGTGCCGAGATCCCGAGGATCCGTTGACGTCGATCCGGAGCATCTTGCCGAGGAGCGAGTTCAGGCTCTGGGCCCGGTTGCCGGGATCGCCCGCGCTGCCTCCGTCGCCCATCCCGATGTACAGGTAGCCGTCCGGCCCGAACGCGATGTTGCCGCCGTTGTGGTTGGAGTAGGGCTGGGCGATCGTGATGATCCGGAGCCCGCTCGAGCCATCCACCGCGTTCGGGTTCGAACCGACCGAATACCGGTTGATCGCGGTATTGCCGTTGACGTCCGTGAAGTTCACGTAGACGTACGGAACCGTCGGGAACCGTGGGTGGAAGGCGAGCCCGAGCAGGCCTCGCTCACCGCCCGTCGAGATCGAGCCGCGCAGGTCGAGGAACGGGGTCGCGACGACGGAGCTGCCCGAGATGATCCGGATCCGACCTGCCTGCTCGACGACGAAGAGGCGACCGCTGCCGTCGCCGGCATTCGTGACGAGGATCGGCGCCACGAACCCGCCAGCGACCAGGGTGAGGCCGATCCGGACCTTCGTGGCGTCGAAGGCCGCCGACACGACCGGACCGGCCACTCCGGGCTGGCGGGCGGAGGCGAGTGACGGGCCTGAGTCAGCCGTGACGGCCGCCGGATCGGAGACGGCCACGGACCCGGACATCGGCAGCGGAGCCGATCGCCCCGTGCCGGCGATCACGCTGCCAGCCAGGGCGATCGCCGCGACCAGCGCGACGGAGAGGCGACGGCGGACGATGTGGCGCTGCATGGAACGTCCCCCTGGTGCGACGACGAGCCTGTCGGCAGGTCGGTCCCCCCGGCCCGCAAGACCCGACCATCGTCCCACATCCGGCCAGCGAGGGCGCCGAAGACGGGTGCTAGGATGGCCGCGGCGCGCCCCGCTGGACGTTCGTAGCGAACCGGCGGCGCCCCCAGCGAGACGTCGACGTCACGCGTCGCTCCCGTCGCGAGCCCGTGCCGATCGTCTCCGGAGGAGCCCGTGGCCGAGCGCCCCGACGATCCCCAGCCCGATCCGTCGGCCGCGAGCCCGGTCGACTTTGCCCGACTCAACGGCTGGGACCAGGCGTGGGAGACGTTCAGCGACTTCGACCTGCCGACCTACGTCGGGCCGACCACGTTCATGAACCTGCCATGGATCACGGACCCCGCCGAGCTGCGCGCTCGTGATGTCGATGTCGCGATCATCGGCGCGCCGTTCGACGATACGGTCAGCCATCGTCCCGGCGCCCGCTTCGGCCCGCGAGCGATCCGCGAGGCCCAGTACACCTCGGGCTCGGTCCATTCACTCCAGCTCGGCGTCGAGCCGTTCGAGATCCTCACTGTCGTCGATGCCGGCGACGCGAACATCGTCCCGGCCTGGATCGAGCGCGGCCACGCGCTGATCCATCGCAAGGTCCGAGAGGTCGCCGCCACCGGGGCCATCCCGATCATCCTCGGCGGCGACCCCTCGATCACGTGGCCGAGCGCGACCGCGGTCGCCGAGGTCCGCCGACCGGGGTCCATCGGCATCGTCCACTTCGACGCCCACGCCGACACCGCCAACGACGACTGGGGCGTCCTCGCGGGCCACGGCACGCCGATGCGCCGCCTGATCGAGTCGGGCGCCGTCGACGGCCGGAACTTCGTCCAGGTCGGCCTGCGTGGCTACTGGCCGCCCGTCGAGACGTTCGAGTGGATGAAGGCGCACGGGCTGCGCTATCACTTCATGACCGAGGTCGAGGAGCGCGGCGCGGAGGCAGTCATCGACGACGCGATCGCGGAGGCCCTCGACGGACCCGATGCGATCTATCTCAGCCTCGACATCGACGTGGTCGATCCGGGCCTGGCGCCCGGCACCGGCACGCCCGAGCCAGGCGGCTTCATCACCCGCGAGATCCTCAGGGCGATCCGCCGGATCGTCGGCCAGGTGGAGCTCGCGGGCATGGACATCGTCGAGGTCTCGCCCCCGTACGACCACGCTGAGGTCACCGCGATGATCGCCAACCGGGCCGCCCTCGAGGCGATCAGCGCCCTGGCGGTCAGGAAGCAGGCCGGCCGACCGGTCCGGTTCGACGGGCCGGGCACGCGCGAGGCATGACCGAGTCGCG
>JALYPW010000336.1 GCA_030856145.1 Chloroflexota bacterium
ATCAGGAGCTTCGTCCGCTGCGAGCGCCAGAGGTGTCCGAAGAGGGCCGCGCTCATCGGGCGGCCACGCTCGTCGACGCCGGGCCGGGCACTCCGGCGGCCCGGTCGCCGTCGGGCTCGGCGTCCTCGTACAGCTCGAGGAAGGCCTCCTCGAGGTGGGCGGGTTCGATTGTCAGGTCCAGGATCCGGTGGCCGGCGATCGCGGCCAGGAACGGTCCGACGTCCCCCTCGAGCTGGCAGGTCAGCCGGCCGTCGGCGGTCCGCCCGAGCCCACTCACCCCGGCCACGCCGTCAAGCGCCGGCAGGTCGCCGTCGGCCGCCCGAAGTTCGACGTTGCGCTTGCGATGCTCAAGCAGGCTCGCCACGTCCTGGAGCGCGACGAGCCGCCCCCGGCGCACGATCGCGACCCGGTCGCACACTCGCTCCACCTCGGACAGGACGTGCGACGAGAAGAAGATCGTTCGCCCGGCCGCCTTCAGGTCGTCGAGAATCGCGTAGAACGCCCGCTGCATGAGCGGGTCGAGGCCCTCGCTCGGCTCGTCGAGGATCGCCAGCTCCGGGTCGTGCTGGAGAGCCTGGATGATCCCGATCTTCTGGCGCATTCCGCGCGAGTAGTCGCGAACCGGGCGACGGAGGGTCCGCTCCGACAGCTCGAGGCGGTCCAGAAGCTCCGCCCGGCGACTCGACGGCCGGCCCGTCAGCTCACCGAGATAATCGAGCAGCCGCTCCCCGCTGAGCGAGTCGTAGAGCGCGATCCCGCCGGGCAGATAGCCGACCCGGCCCCGGATCGCGACGCTGTCGCGGACGATATCGAGGCCGAGGACGGTCGCCGAGCCGGCCGTCGGGTGGAGGAAGCCGAGCAGGAGCCGGATCGTCGTCGACTTGCCCGCTCCATTCGGGCCGAGGAAGCCGAAGATCTCGCCTTCCCGGACGCTGATCGAGAGGTCCTCGAGCGCGCGGATCTCGCCGCCGCCGCGTGCGCCCGTCGCGGGCCACCGGATCGCCAGCTCGCGATGGCCGTAGCGCTTGGTCAGGCCGGACGTGACGATGGCATCCACGCGGCCTAGGCTAGCGCGTCAGTCGGGCCTCCGCGCACGTAGACTCGGGGTTCGCGTCCCGCCGTTGCAGAGGAGCCGTCACCGATGCCGAAGACCGTCCCCCACGCACCCGGGCTGGAGCCGGGCAGCCTGCCGTTCTCGAGGGTCGTCGAGGCCAACGGCTTCGTCTTCGTCGCCGGCCAGATCGGCGATGCGCCGGGCTCCAACGGCCCGGTCCCGGGCGGGATCGAGGCCGAGACGCGGGCGATGCTCGATAACGTCGGCCGGCTGCTCGGAGCGGTCGGGCTCGGCTACGACGACGTCGTGAAGTGCACGGTCTACCTGACCGACTTCGAGGAGTTCGCGGCGATGAACGCGATCTACCGCGAGTACTTCCAGACCGAACCCCCCGTCCGGGCAACCGTCCAGGTCGGTCGGCTCGCAGTCGGTGCCCGGATCGAGATCGAGGTCCTCGCAGCCCGCTGATCAGCCCGACCGACTCGCCCGGATCCGCTCCGGACGCGACGACGCCCGCTCCGGACGCGACGACGCCCGCTCCGGCGAACCGGAACGGGCGTCGAGCGCCGGGCCTGGGGGCTCAGGGCCGGGAGGAGATCACGTTCCCACGATCAACTGGTCGATGGCGACCGGCTTGCCGCTCATGGTGACAACGATCCGAATCGTGTGCTCGCCGGCCGGGAGTGGCTTCGCGAACAGGATCGTCCGGGCCCTGAAGGTCGACCGCCGGAGGTTCACCGTCGTGGCAAGCCTGCCGTCGATGAAGACCTGGGCCCTGCCCCGGGTCGGCCCGACCGGCCCGACCCAGGCGATGCCCGTTCCGGTGAAGGTCATGGTCGCCCACGCGCCCAGCCGGGTCGAGTACGTCACCTGCCGGCCGGCGTACGCCGAGTAGCTCGCGCTCCGCCAGCCGGGGCCGTACGTGATCGCCGCCGCGGTGTCGTTGAGCCGGGTGTCGTTGGCGTCGATCCAGGCCCGCGACGAAGTCACCACCGCCGCCGCGGAGACGCCCCTGCCCATGATATCCATGACCTTCGCGACGTACGAGCGCGAGTAGGACGACCACAGACGGGCGTTTCGCTCGGACGAGCCGGTGAGCCACCAGTGGGCGACAGTCGGCCAGGTGTCGAGCCAGTTGTAGAGGGCGGTCACCTTGCGGCGCGCCACGATCTCCTGGTTCCTCGGCGTCTGGGGGGCCGTGGCGCTGCCGAGGTAGGCCCTGGCCCAGCCCGCCCAGCTGGCCGGCATGATCTGGTACTTCCCGTAGGCGCCGCTGCTCGCATTGCGGGCGCTGTAGTTCCCGCCGGATTCGACCTGGCCGAGCGCGTACAGGAACCGGTCGATGTTCGGCGGCTCACTGGCCGAGGTGCCGACCGCCGGGAAGATCGACACGAGAAGGACCGCGGTCAAGAGTGCCGCAGGGACCGCACGGCGGCGGCCAACCACGTCTGGCAATGGTGCTCCTTCCTACCGGGACGACGCGGTGAGCGCGCCGAGCGATGGACGGACGCATGCCGGTCGGAGGGACCACACGGGCGCCTGGGTATGTGCGCACGCGCCGCGGGCGGGGACCTCCGGCGGCCACGTCTTCGGTTCTGCCGTGCGTCCTCCCGTCCGCTCCGGCCCTCTGGGGTACGGGACGAGTTCGGCCCGTCCGAGGAGGGCGACCCGAGCCCGGAGCAGGT
>JALYPW010000362.1 GCA_030856145.1 Chloroflexota bacterium
GTTGATCGCGTCGTTGCACTGGGTGACGGCCGTGACGGGCTCGGTCAGGACGTCGGTCGTGATCGTGCAGTCGGCCTCCGGGTCACCCGCGGCGCCATGGCACTCGCGGACGG
Source organism: Chloroflexota bacterium (assembly GCA_030856145.1). Classification (GTDB taxonomy): domain Bacteria; phylum Chloroflexota; class Limnocylindria; order Limnocylindrales; family CSP1-4; genus CF-46. The sequence goes on from JALYPW010000362.1 coordinate 114, forward strand.
TGACCGTCGCCGAACCGCCGCCACTGGTGATGGTGTTGACGACGGTGACTTCGCAGATCAGGCCGAGGCCGGCCGTGTTGTCCACGTCGTTGGCGCACGTCGTGGTCGGGGCCACCGTCGTGGCCGCGGAGACCGCTGCGAGTGACCCGCCGAGCAGCGTGACGGCCGTGAGCAGGGAGACGAGAACACGGAGCGGGCGACGCATGCTGACACCGAGCAGGGTTCAGGCGTCGAGGCCGACATCGTCAGCGGCAAAGCCCGGAGGCCGATCGTGGACCCCGTGTTGATGGCAATAGCATCCCGGGCCGGGTCGAAGCGTTGCACGTGTGCGACACATGCCGCGCGCACGCGGCGCGGCGACCGCTCGGGCGGTCAGTCCAGCAACGCGCCCGCCGGAATCGTCAGGAACTCGCTGAACGTGTCGTCGAGAACGAGGCCGTCGAGGAGCTCCGCGGCGTCGCCCAGATGGCCATTGCCAGCGCCCGGCCCGCCGAGCGCAGCCAGCTCCTCGTCGCGGATCGCGGTATAGAGGCCGCCGGTCACGAACCGGCCATCCTCCATGCCGGCCCCGCCGACCCGCCACTGCCACAGCTGCGAGCGCGAGATCTCGGCCGTCGCGGCGTCCTCCATCAGGTTGTTGATCGCCGCCGCGCCATTGCCGGCCAGCCAGGCGTCGAGGTACTGGAGGGCAACCGATACGTTCAGACGGACGCCCTGCTCCGTGACGCGGCCGCCCGGGACCGCAAAGTCCAGGAGCTGCGCGGCCGACACGTGCACCTCATCCCGGCCGTGCGACTTCTGGTGCGGCCGATCGCCGAGCACGCCGTCGAAGATCGCCGTCGCGAGCGGCACGAGGTCCGGATGGGCGACCCACGTCCCGTCGAACCCGTCGCTCGACTCGCGCTCCTTGTCCTCGCGGACCTTCGCCATTGCCGCATCGTTGACGGCCGGGTCCCGGCGCGACGGGATGAACGCGGCCATCCCGCCGATCGCGTGCGCACCGCGGCGGTGGCACGTCCGGACGAGCAGCTCCGTGTAGGCCCGCATGAACGGCGTCGTCATCGTGAGTTGGGCGCGCTCCGGCAGGATCCGGTCCGGCCGGCCGCGGAACGTCTTGATGCAGCTGAACAGGTAGTCCCAGCGGCCGGCGTTCAGGCCCGCCGCGTACGGGCCAAGCGCATGGAGGATCTCGTCCATCGCGAAGGCTGCGTGGATCGTCTCGATCAGGACGGTGGTCCGCACCGAGCCGGCCGGGATGCCGAGCCGCTCCTCGGTGCGGGCGAAGACGTCGCGCCAGAGTCCCGCCTCGGCGGCCGATTGGAGCTTGGGCAGGTAGAAGTAGGGTGCCGTCCCGCGCCGGACGCGTTCCGCCCCGTTGTGGAACAGGTACAACCCGGCATCGACCAGCGACGCGCTGAGGGGCCGGCCGTCGAGCGTGAGATGGCGCTCGTCGAGGTGCCAGCCACGTGGCCGGACCACGAGCTGGGCGGGACGCTCCCCCACCCGGTACGCCTTGCCCTCGGGACTCGTGAACGTGAGCTCGCCGCGGACGGCGTCGCGCAGCGCGACCTGGCCGCCAATCACGTTCGTCCACGTCGGGCTGAGCGCGTCCTCGAGGTCGGCCATGAACACCCGGGCGCCCGAGTTCAGGGCGTTGATCATCATCTTCGGCTCGGCCGGACCAGTGATCTCGACCCGCCGGTCATCGAGGTCGGCGGGCGCGGCCGGCACGGTCCAGTCACCCGCCCGGACGTCGGCCGTCGCCGGGTCGAAGTCGAGGTCGTCGCCCGCGTCGATCGCGGCCTGCCGGTCGCGCCGGGCCTGGAGAAGCGCTTCCCGACGAGGGCCGAACGTTGCCTGGAGATCGGCGAGGAAGGCGAGCGCCTCGGGCGTCAGGACGTCGTCGACGGACGGGATCGGTGGACCCTGGATCTCGATCATCTGGCCATGCTAACGAGCGCGGATCAACATGGCGATCTCGGTGAAGCCCAGGCGCTCGGCATTGTCGAGCGCCGTCCGTCCCTGGGGATCGCGAATGTCCGGATCGGCTCCGGCCGCGAGGAGGAGGCCGACGACCTCCTGCTGGGCGGGACCGCCGTCGCCGAGCAGGATTGCTTCCTGCATCGCCGTCCAGCCCAGGTTGTTGACGTGGTTCACCGGGACGCCCGCCGCGATGAGGATCCGGACCGTCTCCACATGGCCGTGCTCGCTGGCCGGGATCAGGGCTGTGCCGCCGAACCGGTTCGTGCTCGCGACCTCGGCGCCGTTCGCGAGCGTCAGGCGCAGGATGTCGTTCAACCCCTCGGCGCCGGCGTACAGGAACGCCGAATCCTGGATCGAGTCCCGGGCGTTGACGTCACCGCCCTCGTCGATCAGCGTCCTCGTACGTGCCAGGTCGTTGGCTTTCACGGCGGCGATCAGGCGCTGGTCGAGATCCACGTGGGCCTCCTCGGATCAGATCGGCGAGCCGCTCGCCGATGGTGTCGGGGCGACGGTGTCGGGCGGGCGTTGCTGGACCGCACAGCCGACAAGGCTCGTGGCCACGACGACGATCCCGACCGCAACCACCAACGGCCGATCGAGGGCGCCGGGGTGTGCGTCCGATCTCGTCATTCCGGCCCGAGGTGATAGCCGAGGCGGCGCGGGATCCGGGTGATCTCGCGTATGACTCGCGAGGGCCGCCGCCCGGCCTCGTCTGCCGCCTCGCGACGGACCATCGCTGCCCGGAAGATCCGGGCGCCGGCGCCGCGCAACGGCTCCGGCGGGAACGCGCGCGGTATCGCCC
>JALYPW010000374.1 GCA_030856145.1 Chloroflexota bacterium
TTTGATCCTCGTTCTCAGCCTGAGCTCGGCGCTCGTCGCCTGTAGCGGCGGCTCCGGTTCATCCTCGGCTCCGTCGGTCAGCGCCGGAACTTCCGATGGCGCCTCACTCGGCTGGTACGACGAGCTCACCGGCCAGCCCGACAAGCTCGACGTGGCGACGACGGTGGCACCGATCAGCTCGCTCGCCCGCAACATCGGCGGCGACCGGATCCGGCTCCACGGGATCGTCCCGGATGCGACGAACTCGCACACATTCGAGCCGAGTCCCTCGGACGCCAAGCAGCTCGGGGCTGCCGACCTGATCGTCGTCAACGGCCTCCACCTCGAGGAGCCAACCCTCGATCTCGCGGAGGCCTCGAAGAAGGCCGGAACGCCCATCAAGCTCCTCGGCGACAACACCATCACCGAGGCCGACTGGCTGTTTGATTTCAGCTTCCCGGAGTCCGAGGGCGACCCCAACCCGCACCTCTGGATGAACGTGAAGTACGCCCTGCGCTATGCCGAGCTGATGCGCGACTGGTTCAGCGAGGCGGATGCCCCGAACAAGGACTTCTACGCGGCGAACTACGACAAGCTCAAGTCCCGCCTCGACGAACTCGATGGGATGATCAAGCAGGGCGTCGCCTCCGTTCCGGAGCAGAATCGGAAACTCCTCACCTACCATGACTCGTGGGCATATTGGGCACGCGAATATGGCTTCACGGTCATCGGCGCCGTGCAGGCGTCCGACTTCTCGGATCCGAGCCCTCAGGAAGTCGCCCGGATGATCGACCAGGTCAAGGCTGAGAAGGTGCCGGCCATCTTCGGGTCAGAAGTGTTTCCAAGCCCGGTCCTTGAACAGATCGCCAAGGAGTCCGGTGCGAGGTTCATCGACGCCCTCCGCGACGACGAGCCGCCCGGAGCAGAAAAGTCCGCAGAGCACACCTACTACGGCATGCTCAAGAAGGACATGCAGATCATGATCGAAGCCCTCGGTGGCGACCCGAAGATCTTCGAGTCGTTCGTCGTCAACGACACCTTCGGCTCGTGACCAAGGGATCGGGCGAGTCGTGAGCGCCCAGCCCCGACCGGCCGCCGCTGAGCCGCTCGTTCGATTCGAGGCGGTGACCTGCGGTTACGACGGCGAGCCGGTCCTGCGCGATCTGGACCTGATGATCGGCCAGGGCGCCTTCGTTGGGATCGTCGGCCCGTCTGGTGCCGGCAAGACGACCTTGCTACGGGCCATGGTCGGGGCGGTGCCGCGGGTCGAGGGTCGGATCACGGTCGCCGGCCGGGCGGTCGGCTACGGCACGACCCCGAACGTCGGATGGGTGCCCCAGCTCGAGACCGTGGACTGGAACTTCCCGGCGACGGTCCGGGAGGTCGTCCTCATGGGCCGCTGGTCGAACCGACCGTGGCGAGCCTGGCCGAGCCGGGATGACCGGGCGCTCGTCGATCGGATGCTCGAACGCCTCGGAATCGGCGGGCTTGGCGACCGCCACATCCGGATGCTGTCGGGCGGCCAGCAGCAGCGTGTGTTCCTCGCGCGGGCGATGATCGGCGAGCCAGACCTGCTCCTCCTCGATGAGCCGACGAGCGGGGTCGACATCAAGACCCGTGACGACGTCCTGCACCTTCTTGCCGATCTCAACGGCGATGGCATGACGATCGTCCTTACGACCCACGAGCTCAACTCGGTCGCCGCCCACCTGCCATGGGTCGTGTGTGTCAACCGGCGCGTCATCGCGGAGGGCGATCCGGACGACATCTTCACGTCGGCGATTCTCGGCCAGACCTACGCGGCGGACCTTCGGGTCGTCCGACAGGACGGCGCGATCCTCGTCGCCGACGCCGCGCCCCACCGGCTGCGGGACGCCCTGCGCCACCGTCATGAAGGGTTCGAGCACACCCACCACGAGCACGAGCAGGACGACCACGTCCACACTGGCGAGGAAGGCCCTCCTCCGACGGCCATCGTTCGATGAACTTGCTGATCGAACCCTTTGCCTATGAGTTCTTCCGCCAGGGCCTGGCTGCGTCGCTCCTGGTCGGAGCCCTGTGCGGGATGCTCGGGGTGTACATCATCCTGCGGCGGATGAGCTATATCGGCCATGGCCTGTCACATGCTGTCTTTGGCGGGGCGGTCGTGGCCTACGTGGTCTCGATCAACTTCTATATCGGCGCCGGACTGTGGGGCTTCTTCTCGGCCCTGCTGATCAACTTCACCGCCCGCCGCCGACGGATCGGCGCGGATGCCGCGATCGGGATCATCACGACGGCAAGCTTCGCGGTCGGCGTTGCCCTGATCAGCAAGACGCGCAGCTTCACCCGCAACTTCGAGGCGGCGCTGTTCGGCAACATCCTGGGCGTGACGACGATCGACCTCGTCGTCATCACGATCGTCACGTTGGGCGTCGCGGCGTTCATCCTGCTCTTCTACAAGCGACTGCTGTTCATGACGTTCGATCCGGAGGTGGCGCCGATCTACGGGGTCAACGTCGGGATCGTCGACAGTCTCTTCGCGCTGGCGATGGCGGCGACGATCGTGGCCTCGATCAACGTCGTCGGCGTCACGCTCATCGCGGCAACGCTTGTCATCCCATCGACGACCGCCCGACTGCTGACCGACTCGTTTGCCCGGATGATCGTCCTCTCGACGCTGATCGGGGCATCGGCAGGCGCGATCGGGATGTACCTCAGCTACTGGCTTGATGTCTCATCCGGGGCCACGATCATCCTGCTCGAGGCCGCGGTGTTTGTGATCGTGTTTCTCGGCACGACCTTGGCACGGCGACGCCCGAGCTGGGCCGACCAGGCGATCCCGTCGCTCGCTCACGACCGGCCGGCCGACGACCTCGGCTGAAGCCGGGCGATGAGTCGGGAGAGTGCCCGCTCGACGCCGCTCGCGATCTGCTCCCGCAGACGTTCTCGACGTATGCGCACGGACTGGCTGTCGCGCTGGGCCGCGATGAGTGGCTGGCCGCGGCGGCGAGGCACTCATCGCATGAGGGACGGGGATCTGTCTCGGACGCGGCCGCGCGCCTGGACATCCGGCCGAGCACGGCGAAGCCTCACCTCGCCGACCTGCGCGCGCGTCGGGCATCACCACCGAACAGCTGATCTACAGCGGACGCGCTGAGGGATGGCTCGTCGTGCCGAGCCTGGAGCCCTCCAAGAACGAAGCCGAGGCGCTGAGACCTCTCGCCACGAACGACTCACGGACATTCCAACCGTCTCTGCGATGACCACCGCCAGCCGGGCTCCAGGAACCACCGCGTGACGGTGCCGGCAGCGAAACGGGCGATGTCCGCGCGACCGTGCTCGAAGCGCAGCGTCTCGTCGGGCTCCGCGAGGGATGTGACCATGACGCGATCGTGGAGGATCGGGGCGGACACCTCGGTCAGACCCGATCTGCCGTACGCGGCGCCGGTCGGAGGAGCGAGATCGCGATGGCAACCACGAGGATCGAGACGACGATCGCGAGGGACAGGAGCGACGGGATCTTCAGGATGTCGGCAGCGAGGAGCTTCGCCCCGACGAACACGAGAATGAGCGCCAGCCCGACCTTGAGGTACCGGAATCGGGCAGCCGCGTCCGCGAGCAGGAAGTAGAGCGACCGGAGGCCGAGGATCGCGAAGGCGTTGCTGGTGAAGACCACGAACGGGTCGGTCGTCACGGCGAAGATGGCGGGGATCGAATCGACCGCGAAGACGAGGTCGCTGAACTCGACGACGAGGAGCGCCAGGAACAGCGGTGTCGCGGCCCTGCCGGCGCTCGTCCGAATGAAGAACGACTGGCCGTGGAAGTCGTCGGTGATGCGAACGTGCCGTCGAGCGAACCGGACGAGCACGTTGTTCTCGGGATGGGCTTCGACCTCACCGCGGGCGATGAGCATCCGGATGCCGGTGACGACGAGGAACGCTCCGAACACGTAGAGCACCCAGTGGTATTGCGCGATCAGCGAGGCCCCGGCCACGATCATCATCAGGCGCATGACGAGCGCGCCGACGATGCCCCAGAAGAGCACCCGATGCTGGAGCTGGCGCGGGACGGCAAAGGCGGCGAAGATCAGGGTGAAGACGAACACGTTGTCGACGCTGAGCGAGTACTCGATCACGTAACCCGTGAAGTACGCGATCGCGGTCTCCCCGCCGCGCACCAGCCCGACTGCGATCCCGAAGAGGACCGCCAGCGTGACCCAAACGGTCGTCCAGGCAAGGGCCTCACGGGCGCCGACCACATGGGCATCGCGATGGAAGACACCGAGGTCAAGTGCGAGCGCGACGACGATGAACACGGTAAAGCCGACGCCGAGCAGGATGGTCGTATCCAACAGGTGGTAGTCCTTTTCGGGCAGGAGAACGGCGACCGGATGGATGCCGGCCGCCGTGGGTGGATGGCTGGAGGCCCGTCGAGCGCGTTCGGCGTTCGGCGAGCCCCGGGAAGCGAAGGTCGTTCATCACGTGACCGGCCTCGCATCGAAGAGTGTCGCCCTTCCACCTAACGGCAAACAAGGCCACGATGCGGCAAGCTGGACCGTCGTATCCTGCACGGATGACGCCATTCAACGCATCGCGGCCGCCCTACGCCGATCTGCTCGAAGCGCTCCGGCGGGAGCTCAACCCGATCGTCGCCGAGATCGTCCGGGACGTAGCCGGCCCAGACGAAGACCGCGAGGCGCTCGCCGTGTCCGTCCGCGTGGCCGTGGAGTCGACGATCGCTGCCCTGCTTCGTGCCGAGGAGCTCGGGGCGGACCAGCGGTCGCGCCTGTGGCTCGCAGGCTCGCTCGCCGCGCGCGAGGGCGAGTCGCTCCATCGGCTGCTCGATCGGTACCTCACGTCGGGATGGGTCCTCTGGGCGGCGGCCACCGGCCGCTCCACGGGGAGCCGGGCTGCCGTTGCTGGGCTGGGGACGGCTCTCCTGAAGGCCGGCGACGCAGCCGCGGCCGCCCTTGCCGAGGGCTACGGTGACGCCGAGCGGGAGATCGCCGCCCGAACCGGTGCCGCCCGCCGGGCATTCCTCGACGAGCTGGTCGAGCTACCGCCCGACGACGCCGCTGCCGCCGCCCGGATCACCCGGCGGGCCGCTCACTTCGGGCTCGCCTCGGGCGAAGCGTACCGGGTCCTCGTCGCCGGGATCGGCCGCGAGCTCGAGGACGAGGGCCCCGTGATCTTGCGGGTGGCACTCGCCCTGGACCGTCCGAGTCGATCAGGCGGCGAAAGGGCGACGAGCCTGCCCATCGTCGCCGCCAAGCGGGGTCGACTCGTCTTGCTTGCGCGGTCCGACTGGCTCGGGGTTGCCGCGCTCGACCTGGTCCTTGACGAACTCGCAGGGCCCGAGGGCTGGCTCGCACTCGAGGCGCCGCTGGCCACGAGCCTGGCGGAGGTCGCCGGCGCGTTCGATACGGCCTTCGATGCCCACCTCGTGGCTAGTCGTCTCGGACGCCATGGGCGGCATTCGGCCGATGACCTGCTGCTCGAACGTGCGCTCCTGACGGACGAGCGGCTCCTTCGTGCCGCGGTCGACCGCGAGCTCGGCCCGATCCTCAACGCGCCGCGCAATGGCGACGAGCTCGTTCGGACGGTCGCCGCATACCTCGCCGCTCGCCAGAACCTTCGTGCGGCCGCCCGCATCCTCGGGGTTGGACTAAGAACCGTGAGTTACCGCCTCACACGCGTCGAGGAGCTTATCGGGCAACCGCTGGCCGGCGAGGTCCTATTGCGCATCGCGACGGCACTGTTCGCCCGGCGACTCCTTGGGGGCGACCCTCAGCCTACGTCGGGCAGTCGGAAGTAGGCGGGCACGGGCCGTTCGGTCCGCAGTCGCAAGTCGCAGTCGCTCGTCATCTCGAAGCCTGCGGTGTGGCACGCGCTCGGAGACGCCCTTCGGCTCAGCGCCCTCGCCGTTGACCGGACTAGCGTGCTCGACAAGATCCAGGTGAGTTTGAGACGGGCGGATGGGCAGCACGGATCGGGTCGCCAGGCTCCATACCGATCCGTGTGCCGACTGCGGTTCGAAGGCTCGCATTCCCGCCGCCACGTGGGAGGCCCAGTCCTCGCTCAGCTCGCATCCATCCAGGTCGACAACGCGCCGCACGCCAGATCACCGCGGTGCTGTCAGCCGGCGAACGTCCCGTGACGATGGATCGCGCGCGGCTCGAACGCCAGATGCGCGAGCTCGCCCTGGAGCACGCCGCGGCCCATCTGGACGACGCGGAGTACCTGGCGC
>JALYPW010000391.1 GCA_030856145.1 Chloroflexota bacterium
ACGGGGCCCGAGCGCTGGCGCGCGCGCAACCCGTTTCCGGTCGGTGGAGTCGTCGAGGATCCGGCGACGGGCGCCGCGGCGGCCGCGTTCGGGGGCTATCTCCGGGACCGCGGCGTCATCGCGGCACCGGCCTCGTTCGTGATCGACCAGGGGTCCGAGATGGGTCGGCCCAGCCGGTTGACCGTGTCGATCGTGGCGGGCGATCGCGGGGTCCGGGTGACGGGCTCGGCCGTCGCGATCCCCGACCCCGACCCCGGCCTCGAGTCGGCGGGCTGAGCCTCGTCCCCGGGGCGTGACTCACAGAACCGCGACAAGCCGGACCGCGCGACGAAAGCGGCCGGGCGCGTCCGATGCACCGACTGCATGAACGGGCGTCCGGACGGCCGGCGTACGGCCACGACGGACGTGATCCGCGCCTCCAGCCGTCATGTCATGCACCCACCGCAGCAAACGTCGTCCGAGCGCTGGCCCAGCCGTCCGTTGACCCACTCGGTGCATGACCGGCCGCCGGCCGCCGACCGCCGGCGCGGGCTCAGTCGCGGAGGAGGCTCCGCAGCGCGGCTTTGACGCGGTCTTCGAGTGTCCCGCCGATCGTCGTGTCCGCAAGGGCGATCCGCGACGCGTCGCGCGCCTCGGCCAGCGAGTAGCCGAGGGCCTGGAGCGCGCCGACGACCTCGCTCTCGGCCGCTCCGAGGCCGACCCCGCCCGAGATCCCGCCCGCGGCGACGCCCGCTGCCGCGACCTTCTCCTTGAGCTCGAAGATGATCCGGTCGGCGAGCTTCTTCCCGATTCCCGGGATCGACACGAGGACCGCCTGGTCCTGGGCCATGATCGCGAGCTGGAGGTCCGGCGTCGGGCGCGAACCCACGATCGCGAGCGCGACCTTGGGTCCGACACCGGTCACCGTCAGGAGCAGGTTGAAGAAGCCGAGGTCCTCGGTCGTCCGGAATCCGAACAGCGCCTGCTGGTCTTCGCGCACGAGGTGGTAGGTGAAGAGCTTGACGATCGAGCCTGGCGCCGCGGTCGCGAGGATGGCCGGTGCGGCAAACACCCGGTAGCCGATCCCGCCGACCTCGATCACGAGCGAGTCGAACGCGATGGCCCCGACCTTGCCCTCGACCGACGCGATCACGTGGTCAACCGCGCGTCTGTGCGGAATATCAACCGGGGTAGTGACACGCGTGAACGCCACGTAGTGGAGGGGCCCAGCGGGATCGGCGTTAGCGTTCGGCGGCTAGCTGATCGGCTTTTCCGGTCGATGTCGGGCGCCAAACCGTCCGTAGCACTACCCGGGTTGCTAACTGGGAGAACCACGAGGGCGCCGGTGCCTCGGAACGCCGTCACCATCACGAGGCGCGCGTCTTCGCGGCCGGCGGCGTCTCGCGCGCCAGCGCCTCGCGGACGGCGGTCTCGTACGGCGTCGAACCGCGCGTGATCGGATTGATCGCCGAGCGGTCCATCACGGTTGCGGTCGCCTCCGACGAGCGCCCGGACTGGCCCATCCCGTTCGCGATGCAGACCGCGATCGCGAGGGCATCGGCCGCGTCGTCGGGGGTTGGCACGGACGCCATCCCGAGGACGATCTGGACCATCCGCTGGACCTGCTGCTTGTCGGCCGCGCCGTAGCCCGCGATCGCGCTCTTCACCTCGTTCGGGGTCGCCTCGCGAACCGGGCGCCCCGCCTGGGCCGCCGCCAGGAGCACGACCCCCCGAGCGTGACCAACCGCGATGGCCGTCTGGGCGTTGCGCGAAAAGAAGACCCGCTCGACGGCGACGACCTCCGGATCGTGGAGCGCGATCAGCGCGGCAACGTGGCGGTGGATCGCGAGCAGGCGCTCGCCGAGGGGCAGGTCGGGCGAGGTGCTGAGACAACCATGGTCAACGGCCCGGAGTCGGCCGGCCGTCTGTTCGATCAGGCCCCAGCCGAGGGCCGCCGTCCCGGGGTCGATGCCCAGGACGATCACCCGGCGACCTCTGCGAAGACGTCCTCGGGGATGTCGAAGTTGGCAGTGACCCGTTGGACATCGTCGAGGTCCTCGAGCAGGTCGACGAGGCGGAGGGCCTGGCGGGCCTTGTTCGAGTCGAGGACGACGGTCTGCTTGGCGATCATCGTGTTCTCAGCCGAGTCGACTGGCACGCCGGCCCCTTCGAGGGCCTTGCGAACGGCTTCGAGGTCGCCGGGCGAGGTGTAGATCTCGATCGTGTCGTCGGACTCGGTGTCGACGTCCTCCGCACCGGCGTCGATCGCGGCAAGAGCGATCTCATCGGCGTCGGTCTGAGCGTCGCGCAGGACCGCGATCAGGCCGCGTGGCTCGAACTGCCAGGCGACCGCGCCGGAACCCGCGAGCTGGCCGCCGGTCTTCGTGAAGATCGAGCGGACCTCGGCGGCGGTCCGGTTGCGATTGTCGGTGGCCGCCTCGACGAGGACAGCGATGCCGCCCGGGCCGTAGCCCTCGTAGACGATCTCCTCGAACTGGTCGGCGTCGCCGCCGCCGGTCGCCTTGTCGATCGTGCGCTTGATGTTGTCCGACGGCATGTTGACCGCGCGTGCCTTCTCGACCGCGAGGCGGAGCCGGTAGTTCGCGTCGGGGTCACCGCCGCCCGAGCGGGCGGCCACGCTGATCTCGCGGGCGACCTTCGTGAAGGTGGCGCTGCGCTTGGCGTCCGTGATGCCCTTCGCGCGCTTGATCGTGGACCACTTGCTGTGACCGGACATTGCGGGCGGGAGTATAGCCGACGACGGCCGCCGGACCCCCCTATCATGGTCGAAACTGAGCCCCGGACGGGCCCGTCCCGCCCGCATCCCGAGCCCATCGTCGGTCCTTCGTGCAGTCGTGAGGTCTCCTCCGCCGATGACGATGAAGCAGGTCGATCCCGCCCATCTCCGCAGCATCGTGTTGACCGGTCACGCCGGCGGCGGCAAGACGACACTGGCCGAGCAGCTCCTCTTCCGGGCCGGTGCCATCAACCGCCTTGGCAAGGTCGATGACGGAACCGCTCATCTCGACTTCGAGGCCGAGGAGCAGAAACGGCGCGAGTCGCTGAGCCTGGCCGTGGCCACGTTCGAGCATGACGCCACTCGGATCACCTTGGTCGACACGCCCGGCTATCCGGACTTCGTGGCCGAGGTCATCTCGGGCTTCGCCGCAGTGGACGGCGTCCTGTTCGTCATGGACGCGTCGGCCGGCGTCGAAGCCGGTCTCGAGTCGGCCGTGGCGCTCGGCCGCTCGTCCGGCCGGGCTGCCTGCTTCTTCCTGAACAAGTCCGATCGCGAGAACGCCGATCCGAACGCCGCCCTCGATGCGCTCCGCGAGCGATTCGGCAACAAGATCGCGCCGCTCCACCTCGCGATCGGCAAGGGCGAGTCGTTCCGCGGCCACGTCGATCTCGTGCATCGCAGGGCGTGGGTCCTTGACGACGGCAAGGAAGTCGAGATTCCGATCCCGGACGAGCTGGCCGACGAGGTCGCCGCCCGGCGCGACCAGCTGCTCGAGGCCGCCGCCGAGGCAGACGACGACGTGATGACCAAGTACCTCGACGGCCAGGAGATCTCCGACGCCGAACTGGATACGTGCCTCCATCGCGGCGTCCGTGACTCGATCCTGGCTCCGGTCCTCGTCGGCAGCGCCCTCAAGGGCATCGGCATGAACGCCCTGCTCGACGCGTTCATTCGCTACATGCCGACGGCCGCCGAGGAGCCGCCGGTCGATGCCCGCGACGCGAAGACCGATCAGCCGGTCACGATCACGCCCGATCCGACCGGCCAGGTCGTGGCCCGCGTGTTCAAGACCGCGGCCGATCCGTTCGTCGGCCGGCTGACCTATCTGCGAATCCTGAGCGGCACGCTCCACGGCCAGGCCCACGCCTGGAACGCCAACCGCGATGAGGACGAGCGGATCGGCCAGCTGCTCCTGCTTCACGGCAAGGACCAGGAGCCGATCGGCGAGCTTCAGGCCGGCGAGATCGGCGCCGTGGCAAAGCTGACCGCAACGGAGACCGGCGACACTCTCTCCTCGCGTGACCATCCCCTGATCCTGCCGCCGATCGACTTCCCGGCGCCGTCGCTGGCGGTCGCGATCGAACCCCAGACCCAGGCCGACCTCGACAAGATGGGTGCCGCCCTCCAGCGGATGCTCGAGGAGGAGCCGTCGGCCCGGGTCGAGCGCTCGCCGACCGGCGAGCAGCTCCTCGTGACGATGGGTGATGCCCACATCGCGGTCATCTCCGAGCGCCTGAAGCGCAAGTTCGGGGCGTCGATCGTGACCAGGGAGCCGAAGGTCGCCTACCGCGAGACGATCCGCGGCAAGACCCAGGTCGAGGGCAAGTACAAGAAGCAGACCGGCGGCCACGGGATGTTCGGCCATGTCTGGCTGGAGATCGAGCCGAACCCCGGCGGCGGTGTGGAGTTCGCCGAGCGGATCGTTGGCGGGTCGGTCCCCAAGGGCTTCTTCCCGGGCATCGAGAAGGGCATCCGCGAAGCGGCCGCCGAGGGCGTGATCGCCGGCTATCCCCTGTCCGACTTCCGGGCGACCCTCTACGACGGCTCGTTCCACAACGTCGATTCGAATGAGCTGTCATTCAAGATCGCGTCGTCGATGGCCCTCAAGAAGGGCGTCCTCGAGTGCCGACCCGCCCTCCTCGAGCCGATCATGGCCGTCGAGGTCCGGGTCCCCGAGGCCTACATGGGTGATGTCAATCGCGACCTCCACACCCGGCGCGGGCGGGTTCTCGGAATGGATACCGTGGGTGAAGGGGTGCAGGTCGTATCGGCCCAGGTG
>JALYPW010000412.1 GCA_030856145.1 Chloroflexota bacterium
GAACAGCACCGTCAGGGCACTGAGCACGATCAGCATTCCCGCGACGGGCCCGGACGCATCGGCGGTGGCCGGGCGGCTGGAGAGCGTCGAGGTCGGCGGGATCGTGACCGCCACCGTGACCGCGACCGAGGCCGCCGGCGCCGGCGTGGCGGCGACCGCCTCGACCTCGCCAGTGAACCGGAAGGTCGCGTCGGCTCCGACGCCATTGCTGGCCCGGATCGTGAAGTCGAACGGACCGACTGCGCTCGGCGTCCCGGTGATCGCACCGGTGACCGGGTCGAGGCTGAGCCCGTCCGGCAGGGCGCCGGCCACGACGCTGTACGTCGGCGCAGGCGTGCCGCTGGCGGCGACGGCGTCCGCGAAGGGAACGCCGGCGACCATCGGGGCCAGGATGGTGTCGGTCCAATCGGGCGAGCCGGCGATCCCCGGGGAGAACGTCGCCGGGCTTGAGAACGCGCCGGTCCCGGTGCCGTTCGTCGCGGCCACCTGGACCTCGTACGTGACGCCGTTGGTCAGGCCGGTGATGGTCTCCGGGCTGGTGCTGACGTCGGACGTGGTCCAGGCGTCGCTTGAGCCGGCCGTCCGCCAGCGGACCGTGTATCCGCTGATGGGTGAGCCGCCGAGGTTCGCCGGGTCGGACCACGAGACCGTGCCCTGCGCGTCGCCGCGAACGGCGCTCGTGATGGTCGGCGCTCCGGGCGGGGTGGCGGTCTGGGGCACGGTCCCATTCCGCATCTGGAACTTGAACCGACCGGCGATGCTGCTGTTCAGGTGGCCGACGCTCAACGGGTGGGCTCCGTCATCGGCGACATCGGCGCTGGTCCGTCCGTTGTAGAGGACGCCGCTGTCGTCGACGATCGACGCGTACTGGACCGAGCCGTCCTGAACCGAGCCGAGGCCGATCGCGACGCACGTGTCCTCTCCGTCGGCGCAGCCCTCGCTGTAGCCCTCGTCGTTGGCCTGCATGCTTCCATAGTTGACAATGATGTCGACGTTGGAGCCGGCGTTGCCGTCGATGTCGACGAGCATGATCTGGAACGTGTTCCAGTCAGTCTTGCTGGTCGAGGCATAGTAGGACTGCTCGTTCATCCATGTCGCCACGAAGGCCTGCTGGCCCTGGAACGTGGTCCGGCCCCAATAGAAGAAGTCACCGTGGCGACCGCTGCCCCAGGCACTGCCGTCTCGGGCGATCTCGCGGTTGTCGAGGTCCATCCCGTAGGCGATGACGCCGGCGCTGCCGTCGAGGATCTGTTCGAGGGGCTCGTCGTAGGTGTCGGAACCGGCGCCGAACGAGATCGAGCCGTTGGAGTTGACGAAGACGTCGCTGTAGGTGGTGCCGTAGAAGTTGATCGGGAATCCGATCGGGAAGCCGGTCGAGGAGTCCTCGCCCTCGGGCCCGATCCAGCAGTCGTCGCATGCCCAGCCGAGGCGCGTCGTGTACGACGGGTCGCCGCTTCCGAACTCGTTCTCGAACTCGCCCGGCCAGGTGGCCGGAACGAGGTCCGCCGGCGAGCCGGTACCGCTCGTCAGCCCGCATCCGATCGGGGTTCCATCGGGGTTGAGGACGACCGAGCCGACGAAGCTCTGGCCGGTGTAGCTCCGGCAACCGCGCGGGGTCGGCGGCGGGGCGGCCGGGTCGACGGTGACGTCGATGGTGGCCTGCGGGGCGGCATCGTAGGTCGCGTCGCCGGCCTGGTCGGCGAGGACGGTGCAGGTGCCGGCATCGAGCAGGACGAGCGCGCCGCTGTCCGGGTCGACCGAGCAGACCGCCGGGGTGGAGGTCGAGTAGGTGACCGGCAGGCCCGAGTCGGCGGTCGCGCTGACCGACACGCCGCTGTCGCCGACGGTGGCTCCGCTCGGCGCCGGGCCGAACGTGATCGTCTGCGGCGTGAGGGCGGGCGCGGCGTGGACCGCGCTGATCATCGAGAGCGGCGCGAGCAGGACCACGAGGACGCTGAGGAGAACAGTCATGGCGCGGGACCGGGTCGAGCCGCGACGTGACGCGGCCCCCGATCGGGGCGTGGGGGGCATGTGGGCGGATCCTTCCAGGATTGAGTTGGCCGTCGGAACGGATGAGGGAGCAAGGGGACGCGTCTCGCTCGACGGCGATCGTCGCTGACGTCTGGATCTGCGGACATAGGCTCATCGGCGGTCGGCCCGCCAGCTCGACCGCCCGCGCTGACCTCCCGGTTCAGGCGCGAGGGGCTGCCGTGCGTGGGACGGGGTGAAGCCCTACGGTCAACGGACGAGACTGGCGTACGACCTTCGAGCGTCGACGCAGGCAGATCGGTCGTTCATCGGCTGCGCTGATCGGCGATCATCGGCCGATGCGGATCGCCGACTTCGCCCTTGAACGGTTCTTCGCCCGCTGGGAGTTCGCCGTCCGTCATCTGCTGTGCGCCTCGGATGTCGAGGGCTGGCGAATGGTCGACCTCCTCGCCCTGGCCGACGACGAGACTGCAGCGCTCTGGTCGGACCTTCGACTGGGCTACACGGAGGCGCCCGGCCACCCCCTCCTTCGCGCGGAGATTGCGACCCTGTACGACACGATCGAGGCCGACGACGTGCTCGTCTTCGCCGGCGCCGAGGAGGCGATCTTCTGCCTGTCGAACGTCCTGCTCGGGCCGGGCGACCACGCCGTCGTCACCTGGCCGGGCTACCAGAGCCTGTACGAGGTTGGTCGGGCCGCCGGCGCCACGGTCACCCTCCACGAGCTCCGCGAGGCCGCCGGCTGGGCGCTCGACCCGGAGCGGCTGATCGCGAGCCTCCGGCCGGAGACGCGACTGGTGGTCGTGAACGCGCCGCACAACCCGACCGGGATGCTCCCGTCGGCATCGGAGTGGGCCCACCTGACCGACGAGCTGGACCGGCGCGGGATCCACCTCCTTGCCGACGAGGTCTATCGGTACCTCGAGTTCGACCAAACCGAACGCCTGACCGCCGGCGCCGACGCCTTCGGGCGCGGCGTCTCGCTCGGGGTGATGTCGAAATCGTTCGCCATGGCCGGCCTGCGGATTGGCTGGCTGGCGAGTCGCGACCGCGAGCTCCTCGCCCGCTGCGCCGCGTTCAAGGACTACACGACCATCTGCGCGTCGGCGCCGGCCGAGATTCTGGCACTCATCGGACTGCGCGCCCGGGACACCGTCCTCGCCCGCTCTCGCCGGATCGTCGCCGCCAACCTCGAGCATCTCGATCGGTTCTTTGTCGGTCACGCCGATCGGTTCACGTGGGTCCGCCCGCGCGGCGGCTCGATCGGCTTCGCCCGCCTCCTCGACGACGAGCCGATCGACACCTTCGCCACCCGCTTGGTGGAGATCGAGGGCGTCCTGATCCTGCCGGGCTCGCAGTTCGGGTTCGCGGGCAACCACGCCCGGATCGGGTTCGGACGGGAGGACCTGCCGCAGGCCCTGGCCGGCCTCGAGCGGTTCCTCGCTCAGGCGTCCGAGCGGCGCTGATCGGCGACGTCGAGGGCCGCGAGACTCGCGATCGCGAGCAGGCGCTGATCCGCGGTTGCGTAGCCGGCCGCGTTGAGCATGGCGGCGGCGGGCAGGTCGAGGACCCCGGCGATGCTGAGGACGAGACTCGAGCTGGCCCCGACCGAACCCTCCTCGAGTCGGGCGAGGAAGGCAACGCCGGGTGTTCCCCCGATCGCGGCACACAGGGCATCGATGTCCAGGCCCCGCGCCTCGCGCCGATTGCGGATGACCTGGCCGAACTCGATCCCGCTGACCCTGCCGATGTCCATCGCCGCTCCTTCGGGTGTGATCGCCAGCGTCCACGATATCCGCGCCGGCGGCTTGGCCCGAGGCGAGCTCGGGCCATTCGGCGTATCGGCCTCACGGGCCCGCGCGCTGTCGCGGATGATGGGCGCCGAACGACGACGATCCGGGGGCGGGATGGTCCGCCCGGACGACGTCCGCTTTTCGAGGGGTCCGGCGTCCATGGAGATCCATCTCGGGTCCGAGCGCATCTTCGTCCTCCAGCAGCGCAAGAATGTCGACGAGCTCCGCCAGATCGCGATGGACCGCCGGACCCAGGCGTTCGGAAGCGGTCTCGGCTCGATCCTCCAGCGCCCGAAGTCCGACGACGTGGTGCTTGTCACGACGCAGCGCCGGCTCGAGCCGTTCTGGCACGTCGCCGGTCGGGCCCAGTACGTCTACGAGCGGTCGCGTGACTACCTGGTGGCGGCCAGCGCGCCGGAGGTCCGCGAGGTGACGATCCACGGCGAGAGGTACCCGATCTCGGCGGGGTCCGGCGGGTCGGGGCGGTTCACCATTCCGGCCCTCGAGCACTGTCGCGAGGAGCTCGCCCACACCCTCGACGCCGACGCCCGGACCGGCGCCCGGGTCCCGGACGCCGCCGCGATCCTGTCCGGGCCGCGCGACGAGATCGCGGATCCGGCCACCCTGTCCGCCGACGAGACGATCGTGGTCGCGCCCGAGCAGCGCGCCTCGTTCGTGGTCCGCCAGCTCCTCGCCGAGATGCTCAAGCCCGTCCAGGCCGACCGGATCCTCGAGGAGTCGCTCACCCTCGAGACGATCGACCTGTGCTACCGCCCGGTCTGGGCATTCGAGTTCCATTGGCGGACGAAGGACAAGAAGGGCGTCGTCGAGATCGACGGCGTGACTGGCACGATCCGGCACGGCGGCTCGCTCCTGCCCCAGTTCGGCAAGGTCATCACCCGCGACGCGCTGTTCGATATCGGCGCCGACACGATCGGCCTGCTCGTGCCGGGCGGGAGCATCGCCGTGAAGGTCGCGAGGGCCGCCCTCGACAAGTCGTACTGAGGATCCGGTGGCGGGCTATTCCAAGAAGGATTGATTCCAGGTCGTCAGCGCACATTCCTCGGAATCCATGCCTCCAGCGGATGAATGCGCAGGGAACCGCGCCGCCAGATGTCGTTTGATGCCCTGGAGGCACGCAGCGGCCGCAAGCGCCGCGATGTCCTGTTGAATAAGCCTTCTCGGAATACGAGCCGGGTCCGGCCGGGTCGGACGCCTAGGTTCGCTTCCGCTCCAGGTCGAGAAACGGGAGGTCGACGACCGTTGCCGGAACGCGCCCGCGGCGGCCCTCGACGGTCCACTCGACGTCGAGCTTCGTGCCCGGCGCCTCGTGGCCAGGCGGCACCGAGGCCAGCGCGATCGCCTGCTTGAGGATCGGGCTCCAGCCGACCGACGTCGCCCGGCCGACCTGGCGACCGCCGACGAACACCGGGCGCGGTGAGCGGTCGACGGCCGGCGAGATCGCCGGCGGCAGGCCCTGGGCGCTGAACAGCCCCTCGATCCCGTACCAGTCGAGCTCGAGGCCGACCAGTCGCCGGGCCGGACCGCCGGCGCGGGCCTCGCGCTCGAGCGCAAGACGTCCGACGAAGTCGGCCTTGTCGAAGCTCACGAGCCGGCCGAGGCCGATCTCGCCCGGGCTGTAGTTCTGCTCCGGGTTCATCGCGTGGCGCGCCGACGTGTAATCGACCTCGAGGAGGACGAGCCCGGCCTCGAGCCGGACGACGTCGAGGGCGAGCATCCCGGCCGGCCGGATCGCGTGGTCCTGGCCGGCCGCCCAGAGCGCATCCCAGAGGGCGACGGCGTGCTCGGCGGCGATCCACAGCTCGTAGCCGAGGTCGCCGGTGTAGCCGGTCCGCGACACGTCGACCGCGACCTTCTTGCGGCCCACCTTCAGCGTCGTCGCGCGCCGCCGGAAGTAGCCGAGATCGACGAACGACTCACCGGTCGCGGCCTCGAGGACCGCCCGGGCCTGGGGGCCCTGGAGGGCGACCGCGGCGTCCCGTTCCGTGACGTCGTCGATCGTGACGTCGAGGCCGGCGCCGTTCATCCGGAGCCAGCGCAGCTGGGGGTCGGCCGCGGTCCATCGGAACGTCCCGTCGTCGAGGGCGTGGACCGTGCCGTCGTCGATGACCTTGCCGTGCTCGTCGCACCACGGCGTGTAGAAGACTCGGCCGGCCGTCAGCTTCGTGGCGTCGCGGGTGATCACCCGATCCACGAGCCGCTGGGCATCCGGCCCGCCGACGACGTACTTGAAGAGCGGGCTGACATCGATCAGCGCGGCAGCTTCGCGGATCGCGTTGTACTCGATGTCGTGGGCGTCGGCGTAGGACGAGGACGCGAAGTAGCCCGACCACTCACGCCACTGCTGCTTGCGGTTGAGCGGCGCGGTGACGGGATGGAACGCGGTTCCGACGCTCACGGGCGGTCGATCCTCCGGGTGGCTGGGCTGACCGCCAGTATCGCCCACGAGCGACGCCACCGGCGGCCCGCGCCCGAGACGTGCGACGATCCCCGGACAGCATGAGGAGATCCAGATGCGGATCGTCGTCACGGGTGGCAGCGGCAAGCTCGGCCGGGCGGTCGTCACAGACCTGACCGACCACGACCATGACGTCTGGACCGTGGACGTCGCGCCGCCGCGCGTGGCCACCGGGCGGTTCACCCGAGTGGACCTGTCGGACTTCGGCCAGGTCTATGAGCTGTTGCGGGGGATCGACGAGGGCTGGCCGGCGATCGACGCCGTTGTCCACCTGGCGGCGATCCCCGGTCCCGGCCAGGCCCCCAACGCTGCCCTCTTCGCGAACAACGTGACCGCGACCTACAACGTCTTCGCGGCCGCCCGCCACGCCGCCATCCGCAACATCGTGTGGGCATCGAGCGAGACGCTCCTCGGCCTGCC
>JALYPW010000427.1 GCA_030856145.1 Chloroflexota bacterium
GCTCGACCGCGTCGCGGGTGCCGGCGTTGACCGGGGCGGCGCCGGCGGCCCCCGAGGCAAGCAGGAAGACCGTGTCGTTCGTGCTGGTGTCGCCGTCAACGCTGAGCTGGTCCCAGGTCCGGGCCGCCGCGGGTCGGAGGAGGCCGTGAAGCGTGGCCGGGTCGACGGTCGCGTCGGTCAGCACGATCGCGAGCATCGTCGCCATCCGGGGATGGATCATCCCGACACCCTTCGCGATGCCCGTCACCCGCACGGAACGAACTGCCAGGCCATCGACGTCGGGCAGGGTGATCGTGACGGTCGCGGCCTTGACCTTCGAGTCGGTCGTCCGGAGGGCCTCGGCCGCGGCCGCCAGGCCGTCGTCGCTCGACGCCAGGGTCGGCGCCACGGCGGCCACGCCTGAGCGGACGATGTCGAGCGGCAGGCGCGTCCCGATGATCCCGGTCGAGAGCAGGAGCGTCTGGTCCTCGCCGATCCCGAGTGCGTTGGCCAGGATGCCGGCCACGATCGCCTGATCGGCATCGCCGGCCGCGCCGGTGGCCGCGTTGGCGCAGCCGCTCGTCGAGATCACGCCAGTCGCCCAGCCGAACCGACCGTCGCCCGCGGGATCCGTGGCCGCGAGATGGCGCTGTGACAGGCGGACCGGCGCGGCCGCGAACGCGTTCGGGGTGAAGATCGCGGCGGCGGCCGCCGGTGCCCGGACCCCGTCCGGTCCTGCGACCGTCGCGACGAGGGCCAGATCCGGCCGGCCGGAGGCCTTGATCCCGGCCACGCCGCCTGCGGCGACGAAGCCTCCCGGGATCGCAGCCCGCCGCTCGACCGGCGGGAGGGCGGTCGAAAGCGCGATGAGCGGTGTGTCGATGGCGATGGTCATGATCCCTTCGTGGCCGACGGGATGAGTCAGGGAACGAGCGGAAGCTGCTCGAGACCGGTCGTCTCGGGCATGCCATGGACGAGGTTGAACGCCTGGATGGCCTGACCCGCGGCGCCCTTCACGAGGTTGTCGATCACGCCGATCGCGAGGATCCGGCCGGTCCGCTCGTCGTGGTGGACAAAGACCCGGACGTGGTTGCTGCCGAGGACGTGCTTCGTGGCCGGCGCCGCGGGCACGACCGTCACGAACGGCTCGTCGGCGTAGGCCGCGGCATACAGGTCGTCGAGCTCGGCCTGGCTCGTGGGGCGGGTCGGGCGGACGTGACCGGCCGACAGGATCCCCCGGGTCATCGGGATCAGGTGGGGCAGGAAGTCGACGCCGGCGGCACCCGGGTTGACGGCCCCGGTTGACGCGCCGAGTCCGGCCAGCTCCTGCTCGATCTCGGCGACATGGCGATGGCCGCCAACGCCGTACGCCTTCACGCTCTCGTTGACCTCGCCGAACATCATGTCAGGCTTCGGATCGCGGCCCGCGCCGGAGACGCCGCTCTTCGCGTCCACGACGAGGTCGCCGATCAGTCCGGCCCGGGCGAGGGGAGCGAGGGCGAGAAGCGTCGCCGTCGGGTAGCAGCCGGGCGATCCGACGATCGCGCTCGGTGCCGTCCGGAGTTCCCGAAGCTCCGCCCGATGGAGCTCGGGCAGGCCGTAGACAGCGCGGCCGAGGAGGTCCGGCCGGGGATGCTCGAAGCCGTACCAGCGCGGGTAGTCGGCAGCGGCGCGGAGGCGGAAGTCGGGCCCGAGGTCAATGATCGCGGTGCCCCGGGCGGCCATCTCGGGCACGATCGCGGCGGCGGTGCCATGGGGCAGGGCGAGGAAGACCGCGTCAACGTCGGGCAGGCTCGAGTCCACGGCGAGCCCGGTCCCGGACAGGTGGGCGTGGCTCGCCCCAATCGGTTCGTGATCGCGATCGCGACCCTGGAGCCCGACGATCTCGACCGCGGGATGATTTGTCAGCAGCCGGATCAGCTCGGCCCCGACGTAGCCCGTGGCGCCGATAATGCCGACCCGGATCCGGGGTTCCGGCGCAGCGCCCGCGGCGCCCGGCCGGCGGTCCGTCGCAGCCGGGGTCGACGCCTCGAGACCTGCGCTCACGGGCGCACGGGCGTGCTCGCACACGCGTGGTCCGTCACCGGGGACGGGCTCTTCGATGCGGACGGACAGACGGCGGCCATGACCGCATGACTATACATTCAGAGCGCATAGTCATGCAACCACGTCGCAACGAGCACTTCCTCAGCGTCCCCGGCTTTGGAATCTCGACTAAGACAGTAGGAATACTCTAGGATGCGCGTCTGCCCGCACGACCGCCGCCCTAACGCCCAGGAGTTCCGATGCCATCCAGCGTCCCCGCCAGCACCGCCGCCCTTCCGCCGGCCCGGATGATCGACCCGCGCGGCCATCGCTTCGGTGCTGCCGTTTCGGCCGGCCTGCTGGTCGTGTCGTTTGTCACCGGATGGGTGCCGGGCGTGGCGATCGCGCTGCTCTCGATCGGGGTCAGCGCCGCCTTCGGCCTGCGCTGGTCGATCTACGGCGCAATCTGGCGACGGATCGTGCGGATCGCCCGCCTCGGCCCGACCGAGCCCGAGCACGAGTACCCGCCGCGCTTCGCCCAGACCCTCGGCAGCGTGGCGTTGATCCTGTCGCTCCTGGCGTTCGCGGTCGGCGCGGCGACGGTCGGCTGGCTGTTCGCCCTCGCGGTGGCCGGACTCCAGACCCTGCTCGGCGCGACCGGCTACTGCCTCGGCTGCAAGCTGTACTTCCTGCGCTGGTGGGTGCCCGCGGCGGTGACCCGGATCTGGACCCGCGGCCGACCCCGTGCGAGCGCGATCGCGGGTAGCCCGATCACCTACCGCTGACGGGTCACGATCTGCTGACGGGTCACGACCCGGGGATCACGTCCGGTCGTCGATCCGGGCCGGTCACGATCACCTCGCCCTCGGCTTCGGTCGGCTCGGCGCCGGTGCAGCGCATCCGGAAGTGGTGGTGGACCTCGGTCGCGCCGGCCGAGATCATGGCGTTGACCGGACAATATTTCGAGGCCGACAGCTCGACCGCGCGGCGGACGGCGGCTTCGAGAACGACCGTGCCCTCGACGACGTGGGTGACGTCGATCCGGGTGTAGACCTGCGGGTAGTCCGTGCGCTGGTCGGCAGCGATCTCGACCCTGTACACGTCCCAGACCTGGCGCTTCTTCTCCAGGATCGACACGACGTCCATCGCCGAGCAGGCCGCCAGCGCCGCGGCGACCGTCTCGACGGGCGACAGCTCGCCGTCCTGCGCGGCATCGCCGAAGACGATGGTCCGGCCGGAGCCGGTGGTGGCCGTGAAACGCATCCCGCCGTCGTGGACGAGCGCGACGGTCCGGTGGGTTTTCACGTTCGCATGGGCCTCTGGCTTCGTCGGGGATCACTCACGGTACAGCCGCGCCGCCCAGGCCGCCGGCTACCACTCAACCCGCGCCGAGCCGCGGCAGGCCCGGCAGGGCGTCAAGAAGGCGGCGGGACAGGGCGATCGAGAACGCGGTCGTCAGGTGATGAGAGTCGCGGAAGACCAGGTACCGGCCGATCACGGCGGGGCAGGGATCGGTCGGGCAGACCCACGGCGACGGGTCGATGAATCCGGCGCCTGCCGTGGCGGCGAGCGCGGCGTCGGCGGCGGTCCGGCGGGCATTGATCGCCGTCGAGACCGCCGTCGCGCAGGCGAGGCTGTCGGCGAGGTTGCGCGACAGGCAGGCCGCCGGATCCGATCGCGAACGCGGCGTGGCGCCCATCAGGATGACGTTCTCGGCGAAGGTCGACAAACGCGTCAGGCTGGCCGCGATCCCGGCATCCCACAGGTCGGGTCGCTCGGCGACGGTCGCGGTCGTCGACCCGTCGACGAGGACGTAGCCGCGCGACATCGCCATCAGGACGACGGTCGGATGGATCTCGCCGATCGTCGCGAACACGCGATCACGCCAGGCGTCGCACTCCGTGTAGGCCCGCTCGAACGTGGTGTTCCAGACGGTCAGATCGGCCGGGGTGCAGGCCGACTTGGTGAACGTGATCAGCTTCCAGCCCTCGACCCGGGCGAGACGCTCGAGGGCCGGGAACCACTGCGCCGCGTGGGAGTCGCCGAAGAGCACGAC
>JALYPW010000428.1 GCA_030856145.1 Chloroflexota bacterium
GAACTGGGCCTTGCCGTGGACGACGTGGACATGGCGCCCCAGGACACCGCCCTCGTCCCCGACTCCGGCCCGACGGTCGCGAGCCGGACGGCGATGGTTGTCGGCGGGCTGCTGATCCAGGCCGCGCGCCGGCTCCGTGCGACCGTCGAGGGGCGCAATGGCGGCGCGCCCTTCGCCGACGTGCGTGTGGCCGACGCCGCCGCCCATGGCCCGACCCGTGTCGACCAGCAGTTCGAGCCGTATCCGCACGTCCACTTCGATGACGCGACCTACCGCGGCGACGCCTACCCGGCGTTCGGCTGGGCGGCCTGCGTCGCGACCGTCGACGTCGATCTCGACAGCGGCGAGGTCACCGTCCGTGACGTCGTCGCCGCCGATGACGTCGGCACGGTCATCCACCCGGTCCTCGCCGAGGGCCAGGTCGAGGGCGGCACGCTCCAGGCGATCGGCTACGCGACGATCGAGGAGATCAAGCTCCGCGACGGCCGCTACCTGAACGATCGGCTGGCCACGTACATCATCCCGACCGCCCTCGACGCGCCGCGCATCCACGCCATCCTTGTCGAGGCGCCGTACAGCGGCGTGCCCCACGGCGCCAAGGGAGTCGGCGAGCTGCCGATGGACGTCGGGGCACCAGCGGTCATCGCCGCAATTCACGACGCGACCGGCGCCTGGATCCACGAGCTGCCCGCGTCGCCGGAGCGGATCCTGGCCGCGCTCGGCGTGACCCCGGCCGCCGCCGCGCCCGCACCGCACAGCGCGACCGCCGCCGACACGACCTCGGCCGAGCCTGGCGCGGTGGATGCCACGATCGAGGCACCGATCACCGAGGGCACCGACCCGCGTCCTGACGCCCGGACCGACCCCCAGCCGATGCGCGGTCCGCGCGACCCGGGCGAGCCGCGATGACCGCCTGGCAGTTCAGCGTGAACGGCGACACGGTCGAGGTCGAGGCGCCCGGGATGCGCCGCCTCCTCGACGTCCTGCGCGAGGAACTCGCCCTGACCGGCACGAAGGAGGGCTGCGGGGAGGGCGAATGCGGCGCCTGCACCGTGCTCGTCGATGGCGTGCCGGTCGATTCGTGCCTGGTCCCGGTCTGCCAGGTCGATGGCGCCCGGATCGCCACGGTCGAGGGCCTCGCCGAGCCGTCGCCGGAAGGCCCGGTCCTCGATCCGCTCCAACAGGCATTCCTCGAGGCCGGCGGCGCCCAGTGCGGGATCTGCACGCCGGGGATGCTGATGGCAGCCCGCGCCTATCTCGATGCCGGCGGGGGCTCTGACGAGGGGGCGATCCGCGAGGCGATCGCGGGCAACCTCTGTCGCTGCACGGGCTACACGAAAATCGTCGATGCGATCGCGATCGCCGCAGGAGGTCACCGATGACGGACCGAGTCGATCTCGAGCAATCCGAGTCCGAGGCCGAGGCGGCCGTGGACGGGGCGGTTGATCGGCAGGCTCTCCTGGACAACGGCGAGGACGACGTCCTGACCGCGAACGAGTACTCGGTCGCGTTCAGCCCGGGCCAGGTCGCGGTCGGCCTCGCGATCGTTGCCGGGCTCGTCGGCCTCATCGTCCGCCGCCGCCGGCGCTCCAGGGGCGGCTGACCCCATGCCCGTCGAGCCACCGATCGCGACGCCATCCTCACTCGCCGAGGCGTACGCCGTCCTGGCCGGCTCGACGGCCGACGCCCAGGTCACGCCGATCGCCGGCGGTACCGACGTGATGGTCCGGATCACCGGCGAGATCGGCCCGCCGCCGACCGCGATGGTCGACTTGTCGCGGCTTGACGAGCTCCGGGGCATCTCGGTGGACGGTGGAGCGGTCGTTCTCGGGGCGCGCACGACGTACACCGAGATCCGCCGATCCGACGCCTGCCGCGAGCACCTGCCGGCGCTCGTCGACGCGGCTGCGACGATCGGCGCCGCCCAGATCCAGAACCGGGGCACGCTCGGCGGCAACATCGCCAACGCGTCGCCAGCCGGAGACACGCTGCCGGTCCTGCTCGCGCTCGATGCCGAGGTCGTCGTCGGCGGGGCGCGCGGCGAGCGGACGATCCCGGTCGCCGATTTCTGGGTCGCCTATCGCCGGACGGCCCTCGCCCCCGACGAGCTGATCCTGCGCATCCGGATCCCGGTTGCCGGCGGCCGCGAGGCTCGGTTCCGGAAGATCGGGACGCGCCGGGCCCAGGCGATCAGCAAGGTCGTGCTGGCGCTCGCATGGCGGGACGGCGGCGGGTCGGGCCGCGGCGGGTCGGGCCGCGCCTGGTCGGACGTTCGGCTGGCCCTCGGATCGGTCGCCGAC
>JALYPW010000450.1 GCA_030856145.1 Chloroflexota bacterium
GACCTGACCGACGTGGAAGTTGTCCTGGACGGCGTCACTCGGGCCGGCCGAGCCGGCGGGGCTGCCCGTTCCGGGCGCGGTGCTGGCTGACGGCCCTGCGGACGGCTCGATCGACGCGCTCAGTGACGCGCTCGGCAGGAGGGTCGGGGCGGGCGTCGGGCGCAGCCCGACCGGGTCAGGGCCGACGAACACGAACGCGGCCAGGACACCGACGGCGACGAGGACTCCGGCGGCCAACCCGCCCAGAATCGATACCCCGGTCTTCATGCGCTCGCGAGGGTACCAGTACGGACGGGCGAGGGCGTCGACCCATCGCGCCGGCATAGGATCAGGATCCAGTGAACACCATCGCCCGAGTCCTGCGCGATCGACTCCTCCCGGCCGCCCTGACGGCGGCCGGGGTGACGCTCATCGCGGCCGGCCTCCTGAACTACTCGGGCAGCGCCGCCGCCGAGCTCACCGCGTCAGCCCAGCCGACCATTGTCTCGGCCGATCCGGGCCGCTCCCAGGCGCTCCCATCCCTCCCACCGATCGACGCGTCGGCGGCCCCGTCGCTCCCGGTCGCCAGCGCCGACCCGACCCGAGTGGCCACCCGCGTCGTCATCGAGGCCCTCGGGATCGACCTGCCGATCGTCCGGGCCCGCGGCGGGGCGACAGCGTATCCCCAGTGCGACGTGGCGATGTTCATCCAGGAGCTGGGCCAGCCGGGCAGCGGTCGGGCGACGTACCTGTACGCCCACGCCCGCGACGGCATGTTCGGGCCGATCTATGAGCGGGCGATCCTCAACCGGAGCGGCGGCCCCAGGTCGATGGTCGGGATGGTCGTCCAGGTCTACACGAGCGACGACTTCGTCCACGAGTACGCGGTCACGGAGGTCCGCCTCCACCAGTTGACTCTCGACGACGCGATCCGGGCGACATCCGAGGAGCTCTGGCTCCAGACGTCGGAGGGGGCAAAGGGAACCCCCGGCAAGACCCAGCTGATCGCCAAGCCGCTGATCGTTCTGCCGGCCGACCACGCCGCCGCCCACCCGACGGCGAAGCCGGTCACCTGCGCCTGATCGAGATTCGCCCGACGCCGGCGGCGGCGCGCCTGCGGCGACGGCGCGCCCGACGAGGCGCTGGTAGGATGCCCGCCCGATGCGCTTCTCGATCCATGCCCTCCGTGACCGTCTCGTTCCCGCCGTCCTGACCGCCGCCGGGGTCACACTGCTCGCGGCCGGCCTTCTCCAATACGGCAACGCTGCCCAGACGGGACCCGTCGCCGTCGACCCGACCCTGGCGCCGACCGGCAACCCGGGCTTTGCCGTTCCGAGCCTCCCGCCCCTCCAGACCTCGGCGCCGGCAAGCCTTCCGGTGCCGGCGAGCGTCCCGCCGACCGCGTCGCCCGGCCTGAACCGGCTGGCCACCCGGGTCGTCGTCGAGGCGCTCGGGATCGACCTGCCGGTCATGGCCCAGCCGAACCCGGCCTACCCGTCGTGCAACGTCGCGATGTACTTCGAGCATCCGCAGCTCGGGCAGCCAGGCCAGGGCAAGGCGACCTATCTGTACGCCCACGCCCGGGCCGGAATGTTCCTTGCGCTCCTCGACGAGTCGAAGCGGAACGGCGGCGAGGGGATGGTCGGGATGATCGTGTCGGTCTACACCAGCGACGATCAGCGGTACGTGTACACGATCTCGGCGGTCCTGCCCCGGGTCCCGGCCGACAACCGCTTCCTCGACAAGGCGATCGCGGCCAAGCAGGAGACGCTCTGGCTCCAGACGTCCACCGGCCCGGGCGGCTCCTTCCCGAAGCTCCAGGTCGTGGCCCGTGCGGTCGGTGTCGAGCCAGCGACCCACGACGAGGCCAACCCGAGGCCACGTCCGGTCAACTGCTGAGGCGTCAGATCCAGTCGATTCGGCGCAGGACGGCCGCCGCGGCCCCGATTGCGACGACGATCGCGATCGTCACGATCCAGAACCCGGCCGCCTCGGCCCCCTGAAACGCGGCGCCCGCTTCGCTCATCCCGAAGATCCCGGCGACGGCCCCGGCGCCGGCCAGGATCACGGTGACCCCGGTCAGGCGCTTCATGATCCGGGACAGGTCGTTGTTCACGATCGACACATAGATGTCGAGCGTGCCAGAGACCAGGTCGCGGTAGTTGTCGAGCTCGTCGGTCACCCGGATCAGGTGGTCGTAGACATCGCGGTAGTAGACGACGTGCTTCGGGTCGATGAAGCCCACCTCGCGGTTCGTCAGCTGGTTGAAGATCTCGCGCGCCGGCGACGTCGCGCGACGAAGGTCGATCAGCTCGCGCTTCAAAGCGAACAGGCGCTGGAGGGTCCAGTCCGACGCCTTCTCCATGACCGCGTCCTGGAGGTGGTCGATATCGTCGCCGAGCTTGTCGAGGACCGGGAAGTAGCCGTCAACGATCGTGTCGGCGATCGCGTAGAACAGGTAGTCCGGCCCCTTGGCCAGGGCGTGCTCGACGCCGAACCGGAGCGGGGCCGCAGCCGAGGGGCCGAGCGCGCCGTCGTGGACGGTCAGGAGATAGCCGTCGCCCATCACGAAGTCGACCTCGGCCGTGGCCGCTTCGCCCGAGTAGTGGAGCGCGAACAGCACGACGTGGACCACGTCCTCGTCGAACGTCTCGATCTTGGAGCGCTGGTTGCGCTCGCGGATGTCCTCGGAGATGAGCGGATGCAGTCCGAGCGCCTCGGCCGCCGCCTTGATCTGGGCGTCGTCAGGCTCGGACAGGTCGATCCACAGGCGGTGATCGGGAGCGGCGAGCAGCGTCGCCAGGTCGGCGAGGTCGGTCGACTCGGTCGAGGTGTCGCCGTGGCATGACACGATCCGGACCGAGCCCGGCCGGTAGGCGCCGAGCGGGGTCGAGTTCGGGTGGCGCGGTCGGTCCGAGGGAGATGGCCCGGGTGCCCCGCCAACCGGGCCGGATGCGCCGTCGAAGGGCTCGGGCGCGCCGTCAGAGGACGGTCGTGGGCTCGAGTTCGTCTCCGGCATCGGCTCCGTCTGCGCCTCCCGTGCCCCCGCCTGCGACGGCGCCCGGCGCGCCACGCTCGGCCGTGAGTCTACGCGCCCGGCCACCGAGCGCGAGCCCGGGCGGGATCGCGATCACCGTCACGACCCCAGCCGCGAGAAACATCCCGACCAGGATGCCCGACGCCTCGCGCGCCGCCCATGCCTCGAGGGCGTCGACGACGAGGCCGTCGCGGAGTGGTCGATCGCGCAGCTCCGCCGGGATCACGTTGCGCCAGCCGTCCGGATTGACGTCCGAGAAGAGACCGGCGTAGAGGCCGTCGATCGTGGTCGAGCCGTACGCGGTCAGGACTGCGACCCCGATCGCCATCCCGATCATTCGGGCGACCGTCACGATCGCGCTGGCCATCCCGAACGAGGCTCGGCCGGCGCTCTCGACCGCGGCCGTGCTGCGCGGCGTGACCGTCAGGCCGAACCCGAATCCGAATCCGGCGAGGACGAGGGCGACGGTCTCGATCGGGACCGCCGGCGTCCAGCGGGCCATCAGCGCCAGCGTGGCCGCGCTCAGGAGCAGGCCCACGAGGGTCACGATCCGGAGCGACAGGACGCGGACCGCGAAGCCCGACAGGAGCGCGCCGAGCGCGGTCGCCCCGGCCAGCGCGCCGAGGGCGAAACGCTGCTGGTCCGGGCCGCCGTACAGGACGCGGTCGACGAACACGGTGCCGCCAATGATCGCGATCGCGAACGCGAATCCAGTGAGCAGCGAGACGAGCGCGGCCGACGAGAACGCGATGCTGCCGAACAGGCGCGGGTCGAGGAATGGGTCGGGGCGGCGCAGACCGCGGACCAGTGTGACGAGGGTGGCGGCGATCGCCAGCACGGCCAGGCCGGTCCCGACGGTCAGCGGATCCGGTCCGCCGAGGTCGCTGACGCCGATCAGCGTGACCGCACCGAGGGCCGCTGCGAGCGCGAGGGACCAGACGATGGCACCGACGACGTCCACCCCGGCCCGACGGCGC
>JALYPW010000465.1 GCA_030856145.1 Chloroflexota bacterium
GGACATCGGTCGGGCCATCGTCACAACAGCCGCCGCCCGGGCCGAGCATCTCGCGGTCCTGCGTGCCTCGGGGCTGTCGATCGTGACCCTCGACGACCCGGCGTTTCCGGCGCGGCTGCGAGCCATCGAACTGCCGCCCCCGGTCCTTCTCGTCCGTGGCTCGAGCGCATCGATCGGCGCGGCCCGGACGGTCGCGATCGTGGGCACCCGCCGACCCACCGAGCGTGGCCGGCTCCTCGCCGCCCGGATCGCGGGTGCGGTCAGCCGGGCGGGTGCCGCGGTGATCTCGGGACTCGCGATCGGGATTGACGGCGCCGCCCACGCGGCCGCTGTCGCCGAAGGCGGTCCGACGGTCGCGGTCCTCGGCTCGGGCCACGAGCGCCTGTTCCCACGAGCGCATGCGGCCCTGGCCGCGTCGATCGTCGCGGCCGACGGCGCAGTGATCTCCGAGTTCTGGTTGCGGATGCCCCCGTCTCGCCACACCTTTCCCCGCCGGAACCGCCTGATCAGTGCCCTCGCCGACGCCACGATCGTCGTCGAGGCCGGGATCAGGAGCGGTGCCCTGATCACGGCGAAGTGCGCTCTCGAGCAGGGCCGCGACCTGTTCATCGTGCCGGGCGGGCTGGACGAACCTCGGTCGGCCGGCTGTCTCGCCTGGCTGCGCGAGTTCCCGGGCGAGGCGAGGGTCGTGGCCAGCATCCCGAGCCTGATCGAGGACCTTGGCCTGTTCGCCGCGGAATCGTCGGCCTCCAACGGGACGGCCGGGACGGACCGAACCGGGCCGCCGCGCCGGCCGAGCCTGGCCGCGGAGCTGATCGAGGTCGGGCCGACGGCGGGGGCCGTCGGGCGGGCCCTCGTCGCGGGCGACGGCAGTCTCGACGAGCTCGTGGACTCGACCGGACTGGAGCCGGCCACCGTGCTCGGGGCGATCACACTCCTCGAGCTGCGCGGCCTCGCGACCTCGACATACGGTCGGTACCGGGCCTCCGGTCGGCTCGCGTCCGCGTCACGAGAAGGTCCGGCGCCATGATCCGGCCCCGGTTTGCCCGGCCCGCCAGGGCCGTGTTACGGTGCCCGTGGCTCCCGCCCCACCGGGCTCGGCCGACAGCCTCGAGACTTCGTCTCGTCCCCCAGCGAACCAAGCAGGAGACTGTCGTATTGCGAAAGGTCGCGTCCGCGGCCCTGGCCGTTCCCGTCCTGGCGCTGGTGTACCTGCCGCTGCTCGCTCGGCGGAACGTTGCGGCCAGGATCGGACTCCTCGCCAGCGTCGGCGTCATCGTCCTCGCCGCCGCGTTCAGCCTGTCGCGACCGGTCCCGACGACGGCGACCGCGCCGTCGGCCCCGATCACCGCCCTCGCCGATGACGCCTTCCGATCGATCGGCGCGGCGACCGACCTTCTGGCCGCGGTTGACATCACGTTCAGCGAGGCGATGGACCCGCTCAGCGTCGCGCATTCGTTGAGCGTCACGCCGGCCAACACGGTCGAGCTTGCCTGGAATTCCGCAAGGACCGTCCTGACGATCCGTCCGACGAGCCACTGGGCGGCCGGCACCTACCATACGGTGACGGTCGATCCGGGCGCCCTGTCCGCCGCCGGCCGCCCGCTGGCGAGTCCGGCTCGGGCCGCATTCGTGACCCGCCCAGTCACCACCGGTCGGATCGTCGCGACACAGGCGGCCGGGGTCGCGACCGCGGTCTCGAGCGCGTTCCGCGTGACCTTCGATCGGCCGGTTGCAACGAGCGCCGTCGAGGCCGCGATCCGGCTGTCGCCCGCCGTCGCGGGGACGCTGGTGGCTGAAGCCGCTCCCGCCACGACCGGCGGCGTCGCCCTTCCCGACTCCGCCCTTCCCGACTCCGCCCTCGCCGGTTTCGCGACGACCTTCGCCTTCCGGCCGACAGCACCGCTCGCGCCCGGAACGACCTATCGCCTGACCGTCGAGCCCCTCGCCGATGTCGACGGTGCAGCCGTCGCCGTCGCACCGCTCGAGTTCGCGACCAGCGTGGCCCCGGCCGTCGTCCGCTTCCGGCCGGCTGACGGGACGCGCACGATCGAGCGTCGTCAGGCGATCTCGGTCCGGTTCAGCGAGCCGATGACCCATGCCACGACCCGGGCGGCGTTCCGCGTCACCGCCGATGGCGCCGCGGTGGCCGGCACGTTCCTCTTCGCCGAGGGGAACACGGTCCTCGTCTTCACCCCGAGCAGGGCATTGCCGGCCGCCGCTGTCGTCGTCGTCCGGGTCGAGGCAACCGCGACCTCGCTCCACGGCGTCGCCCTCGGAGCCGCAGCTCGGGCAACCCTGACCACCGTGTCCGCCCCGGCGAAGGTGGTCGTGGCCGCTCCGGCGCGTCCGACGCCGAAGCCGACCACGTCTCCGCCGAAACCGCCGACCACCACGATCCCCAAGCCGTCGGGTGGCGGCGCGGTCGGGAGCGGCTCGTGGGGCAGCGTCGAAACCTACTACCTGCGCCTGATGAACTGCACCCGGACGGGCGGCTTGGTCACCTCGACCGGGTCGTGCAGCAGCCCCGGTGGCCGGAACGTGGCCGCCCTCAAGCTCGATGCCGGCATCTCCACCAAGGTCAGCCGGCCGTACGCCAGGAAGCTGGCGGTCAACAACCTGTGCACCCACTTCAGCGGCGGCAACCCGGGCGATCGCCTGCAGCGGGCGGGGTACACGAGTTACATCTGGGCGGAGAACCTCGGGTGCCGGTCGGGCAACGCAATGTCGGCCGTCCTCGGCTCACACCTGTTCTTCCAGAGCGAGAAGTCGTACCTTGGCGGCCACTACGTGAACCTGATGAACGCCGACTACGACCGGGTCGGCGTCGGCGTCTGGGTCTCGGGCGGGCGGGTCCGTCTCGTCGTCGACTTCTACCACCCACGCTGAGGGCGCGCCGGACCACGATGGACCGGGACCATCGGGGCGGGGACGGCCGATCCGGCGATGGGCGACGATGACGACGTGATCCGCAATGCCGTCATCCACGTCAGCAACGAGCAGCCGCTCCTGGCCGACCTCTACGAGATGCCGACCGCGTCCGACGCCAGCCTCGTCTGCACGAACATCCGGATGCTCGACGGCAAGAAGCCGATCTTCATCGAGGACGCCACGTCGATCTTCGTCTTCCCGTACCTCCACATCCGGTTCATCGAGATCCTGCCCGGCTCCACCGCCGGCCCGCCAGAGCTGACCGAAGACGAGGTCGCGGCCGACGCGGTCCAGCTGCTCGTCGACGAGGAGCCCGAGATCGACCTCGAGCTCGACGAGGACTTCCTCCGCCGGATCCGCGACGTCTGAGGCGGCCCCGCCGGGGTTCATGCACCGAGTGGGTCAACCGACGGCTGGACCAGCGCTCGGACGACGTTTGATGCGTCGGGTGCTCGAAGTGACAGACGGAGCTGCGAATCACGTCCGTCGTGGGCCGACGCCGGCCGTCCGGACGTCCGTTCATGCAGTCGGTGCACCAGAGACGGCGAGACGGTCGAGTCGCGCCGGGACGACCCGGCTCCGAGGCCCGAGCGCGTTCAGGGTGATCATCGAGTTGGAACCCTGACGAGCCCGCGCTACGCTCGCTCCGTGATCCGCCTCGCCGTCGTCGACGACCACCCCGCGATCGCCGCCGCCATCGGCGCCGCGCTCCGCGACCGCGCCGACATCAAGCTCGTAGGATCGGTGACGAAGGCGGTCGATGCCGCGGACCTTGTCGCCCGGACCGACCCGGACATCCTCCTGTGCGACCTCTGGCTCGATGGCGAGGCAGCCGGTCTCGACGTCCTCGCGACGTTCGCCGGCCCGGCCCGGGCCAGCGGACCGGGCAGCGGGTCCCGCCAATCGGGGTCGTCAAGCCGGCCGCTCGTCCTCGTCCTGTCCGGCTTCGATCAGCCGAGCTTCCTGCGGGCGGCATTCGAGGGCGGCGCGGTGGGC
>JALYPW010000473.1 GCA_030856145.1 Chloroflexota bacterium
GACCTGCTCCTCCTCGACGAGCCGACCAACCATCTCGACGCCGAGTCCGTCGAATGGCTGGAGCGCTTCCTCGGCGAGTACGAGGGCACGGTCGTCGCCGTCACCCACGATCGCTACTTCCTCGACAACGTCGCGAAGTGGATCCTCGAGCTCGACCGCGGCCGAGGCATGCCGTTCTCCGGCAACTATTCGAGCTGGCTGGAGCAGAAGCTCGACCGGATGGCGAAGGAATCGAAGTCGGTCGACGCCCGCCAGCGGACGCTGGCCCGCGAGCTCGAGTGGGTCCGGATGGGCGCCAAGGCCCGCCAGGCCAAGGGCAAGGCGCGCCTGGGCGCCTACGAGAAGCTCCTCGCCGAGGCGAACGACTCGAAGGACCAGACACGCGAGCTCGAGATCGCCATCCCGCCCGGACCGCGTCTCGGTGACACGGTCATCGAGGTCAAGGACCTCCGCAAGGGCTACGGCGACAAGCTCCTCGTCGAGGACCTGACCTTCTCGCTGCCGCGGGCCGGGATCGTCGGGATCATCGGGCCGAACGGCGCCGGCAAAACAACCCTCTTCCGGATGCTCGTCGGCCAGGAGAAGCCGGACGCAGGCTCGATCCAGATCGGCGACACGGTCCAGATGAGCTACGTCGACCAGAGCCGCGACGACCTGGCGCCCGACAAGACCGTATTCCAGGAGA
This sequence comes from Chloroflexota bacterium, assembly GCA_030856145.1. Taxonomy (GTDB): domain Bacteria; phylum Chloroflexota; class Limnocylindria; order Limnocylindrales; family CSP1-4; genus CF-46. The sequence continues at coordinate 686 of JALYPW010000473.1, forward strand.
TCACCCAGGGCGTCGAGGTGATCAAGGTCGGCAACCGCGAGCAGCCGGCACGGGCCTATGTCGGGAGCTTCAACTTCCGGGGCACGGACCAGCAGAAGCTCGTCGGCCAGCTGTCAGGAGGGGAGCGCAACCGGGTCCATCTCGCGAAGCTCCTCCAGTCCGCCGGCAACGTCCTGCTCCTCGACGAGCCGACGAACGACCTCGACGTCGACACGCTCCGGGCGCTGGAGGCCGGCCTCGAGACGTTCCCGGGTTGCGTCGTCGTGATCAGCCACGATCGCTGGTTCCTCGATCGGATTGCGACGCACATCCTCGCCTTCGAGGGCGACAGCCAGGTCCGCTGGTTCGAGGGCAACGTCAGCGACTACGAGGCGTTCCGCCACAAGGAGCTGGGCACGGCGGCCGACCAGCCCCACCGGATCCGGTACAAGCGGCTGGCCGGCTGACGGTCCACAGGCCGACTCACGGGGCGCGCCGCGTGGGCCGCCCGCCGTGGTCTTTCACATCAAGCAGAGACACGCGCCCGCCGATTGCCCGTACGCGATCTGACGCAACCGAGCCGCCATCCGCCGATCGGCGATCCGGCGGATACTGTGTCGGCCATGCCCACCACGAAAACGAAGAAGCCGATCGCCCGTGAAGAGGCAATCCCCACGAGCGAACCGGCCGCCACCGCCGATGCGGACATCGCGTCCGAGGCGCTCGGTTCGGCCGGGGACGTCGAGGGCGGAGGGTTCGCGGGCCTTGGCCTCGACGATCGCGTCCTGACCGCACTCGCCGGCCTCGGCTACGAGGAGCCGACGCCGATCCAGCGCGAGGCGATCCCATCGCTGCTCGCGGGCCGCGATATCCTCGCCGAGGCCCCGACGGGAACCGGCAAGACCGCGGCCTTCGCCCTGCCGATGGTCCAGCGACTCGGCGCGGTTCACCCGCGCGACCGTGACGGCCGGCCGCGCGCGTTCGTGCTGACGCCGACTCGCGAACTCGCGATCCAGGTCGCCGAGGCAATCCATCGCTACGGCCAGCCGTTCCTGATCCGGGTCCTGCCGGTGTACGGCGGCCAGGCGATCGGCCAGCAGCTCCGTGGGCTGTCCCGCGGCGTCGATGTCCTCGTCGCCACGCCCGGCCGGGCGGTCGATCATCTGACCCGGGCCAGCATCGCCCTCGACCGCATCGAGTTCCTTGTCCTCGACGAGGCAGACGAGATGCTCGACATGGGCTTCGCCGAGGACCTCGAAGCAATCCTGTCGGCGACCCCGACGACCCGCCAGACCGCTCTATTCTCGGCCACGATCTCGCCGCCGATCGCCAAGATCGCGAAGCGTCACCTGAACGATCCCGTCCGAATCCGGATCGATCGCGCCCGCCAGACCCGCGAGCATGCGGCCAAGGTGCGCCAGGTCGCGTACGTCGTCCGCCGCCAGGACAAGTCCGTCGCGCTCGGCCGGATCCTGGACCTCGAGGACCCGACGTCAGCTCTCGTGTTCGCCCGGACCCGGGGCGAAGTGGACGATCTGTCCAGCCGGCTCACCGCCCAGGGCCACGACACGGCCGCCCTCCACGGCGGGATGGACCAGAACCAGCGCGACCGCGTCATGGGCCGGTTCCGTGAAGGCGGGCTCGACGTCCTCGTTGCGACCGACGTCGCGGCCCGCGGTCTCGACATCGACCACGTCTCGCACGTCGTGAACTACGACATCCCGTCGAACCCGGAGGCCTACATCCACCGAATCGGGCGGACCGGCCGGGCGGGCAGGGAAGGGGTCGCGATCACCCTCGTCGAACCGCGCGAGCACCGCCTCCTGCGGAACATCGAAACCGCCACCCGGACGAAGCTCGAGGTCTGCCAGATCCCGACCGTCGCCGACCTCCGTGAGCGCCGCCTCGAGACGCTGCGCGGCACGATCCGTGAGGCGCTCCTCGGCGACGATCTGGACCGCTTCAGGGCAGTCGTCGAGCCGCTGGCCGACGAGTTCGACGTGGTCGAGGTCGCCCTGGCCGCGGTGAGCGTGGCCGAGGCCGCATTGCGTCGCGATGCCGGGGAGGCGACCGAAGCCGAGATCGCACCGGCGTCGCTGTTCGGGGA
>JALYPW010000009.1 GCA_030856145.1 Chloroflexota bacterium
CGCAGGAAGCGAGTCATTCGCGCGCCGCCACTCGGGCTCAGGTGCCGGCGGAGGGCGTCGCCGCCAGGTCCGGCTCGGCGAGCTCGGCGAGCTCGGCGAGCTCCGCGTCGTCCGCCGCGAGGGACTCCCGCCAGCGTTCGGCGGTGGCCTCGAGCTCGCCGGCCAGCGAGGTCGCAGCCCGGCCATGGACCCGAACGTCGCGCTCGCCGTAGTCGAGCTCGACCGTGCCCCGCTCCCGGATCCGGGCGAGGAGCTCGCCGGCGGCGTACGGGACGTGGACGTCGACATCCACCCAGAGCGACGCGAGGAGCGCAGCGATCTCGGCCCGGAGCGTGTCGAGGCCGAACCCGGTCGTGGCGCTGACCAGCACGGATCCCGCGAGCGCGGGCGCCGGCGCGCCGCCATCGAGCGCGGCCTTCTCGACCAGGTCGGCCTTGTTGAAGGCGACGAGGCGCGGCTTGTCGCCCGCGCCGAGTTCGTCGAGGACGGTCTGGACGGTCGCCCGGTGCTCGCGCAGGTGCGGGTCCGACGCATCGACGACCTCGATCAGGACGTCCGCCCGGTTGACCTCCTCGAGGGTCGCCCGGAACGCGTCGACGAGCTGGTGTGGGAGCTTGTGGATGAACCCGACGGTGTCGGTGACGATCGCGGTCTGGCCGTCGCCGAGCTTGACCTGGCGCGAGGTCGGGTCGAGCGTCGCAAACAGCTTGTCCTCGGCCCTGGCGACCTCGCTCCCGACGAGGGAATTCAGGAGCGTCGACTTGCCCGCGTTCGTGTAACCGACGATGCCGACCGTCGCGAACAGCCGCCGATCGCGGCCGCGGGCGGCGGTCTGGCGCTGCTGGCGGACCTGCTCGACCCGTTCCTTCATCTTTGCGATCCGGGTCCGGATCAGGCGCCGGTCGGTCTCGAGCTGGCTCTCGCCGGGTCCCCGGGCGCCGATTCCCCCCCTCGTCCGCGACAGGTGGGTCCAGAGCTTGGTCAGGCGCGGCAGCTGGTATTCGAGCTGGGCGAGCTCGACCTGGAGGCGGCCTTCGTGGGTCTGGGCGTGCTGGGCGAAGATGTCGAGGATCAGCCGGCTGCGATCCATCACCTTGACATTGAGCAGGCTCTCGAGCGACTTCTGCTGGCTCGGCGACAGCTCGTCATCGGCGATCAGGACGTCGTAGCCGGTCTCGCTCTTCGCCTGGGCGAGCTCCTCGGCCTTGCCCTTGCCAACGTACCAGTTGGGATCGACGTGGCGGCGGTTCTGCCACTCCGCACCGACGACCTCGGCGCCGGCGGTCAGGGCGAGGTTGGCCAGCTCGGCCAGCGACTCCTCGGCGGTCCAACCGGCGTCGTCGCCGGTGTCCACCGCGAGCAGGAACGCCTTCTCGACGGGTGGCGTGAGATCGATCGCTTCGTTCCGGGGCACCGCGGAAGGATACGCGGGGGTGGCCGGGACGGCGAATGGCCGCATCGCCGGGCCGCGATCGTGCCGTCGGCCCGGGTAGGCCGAATGGCGGTCGGTGATGAACCCTTGTCCCATGGTCCCGGCTGTGCATCGAGTCGATGCTCCGAGGGATGTCCGAACAATCCAGCACGCTCCTCGCCACTCCCCCACGCACGAAGCTCTCGACCGAGCGATCGGCCGGATGGCTTCGGCCGCCCCTGCCGGGGCGCGACCTGCCCGCGCCCGAGTCCACGATCCGCCGGACGACGATCCGGGCGATCGCCGTGGCCGCTCTCCTCGTCACCGCCGCGTATCTCGGCTGGCGGACGGTCGCGACCGTCGAGCTCAGCGTCTGGTGGGTGTCGATCCCGCTCCTCGTCCTTGAGTTCCACGCCGCCCTCGGCCTCGTCCTGTTCACCTTCTCGCTGTGGGACGTCGATCGCCGGCCGGATGCGCGGCCGGTCACGACCACGAGTGCCCGGGTCGCGGTCCTCATCCCGACGTACAACGAATCCCTCGAGATCCTGACTCCGACGATCGCTGGCGCCCTGGCGATGCACGTCGACCACGAGACCTGGGTCCTCGACGACGGGTCGCGGCCGGAGGTGCAGCGCCTCGCGACCGACCTCGGCGCGCGCTACCTGACGCGGCCCGAGCACACGCACGCGAAAGCCGGCAACCTGAACCACGCCCTCGGCGTGATCGAGGCGGACTTCATCGCCGTCCTCGACGCCGACCACGTCGGCTCGCCGGACTTCCTCGTCCACACTCTCGGCTATTTCGACGACGCAAAGGTCGCCCTGGTCCAGACTCCCCAGGAGTTCTACAACACGGACTCGTTCGAGCACCAGGCCGGACGCGACGAGGAGCCCGACCGCTACCACGAGCAGGCCCTCTTCTACCGGATCCTTCAGCCCGGCAAGAACCGCTGGGGCGGCGCCTTCTGGTGCGGGACGGGCGCAGTCGTCCGAGTGACCGCACTGCGCGAGGTCGGCGGGGTCGCGACCGAGACGATCACCGAGGACATCCACACCACGATCCGGCTCCATCGACGCGGCTGGCGGACCGTCTATCACAACGAGGTCCTCGCTCGCGGCCTCGCGGCGAGCGACGCTGCCACGTACCAGCTCCAGCGCCATCGCTGGGGCACGGGCGCGATGCAGGTCCTGCGCACGGAGAACCCGATGGTTGTCTCCGGCCTGACCCTGCCCCAGCGCCTCTCGTACGCGGCCACGCTCCTGGGCTGGTTCGATGCGTGGCGGTCGCTTGGCTACCTGCTCCTGCCGATCGTCGTCCTCCTCACCGGCGCCGTCCCGATCCGGGCCGACGCCGTCACGTTCAGCCTGTTCTTCGGCCTGACGTTCTTCCTCCAGCAGCTCGCCCTGCGGGTGCTGAGCCGTGGCTGCCACCGGCCATTCCTGTCGATCCTGTTCGAGTTCGTCCGGATGACGCCCAACCTGCTCGCCACGCTCAGCCTTCTGACTCGGCGCACAGTCGAGTTCCGGGTGACGCCGAAGGGTCGGACCGGGAACACTCGGCGGGCCGCCCCGGAGCCGCGCCTCCTGCGGTTCATTGCCCTGCTCAACGTCTTTGCCGCCGCATGGTTCGGCCTGACCGTCATGGGCGCGACCTTCACCCAGTACGCGATCCCGTGGGCCGCCTACGGGGCGTTCGGCTGGCTCATCGTCAACGTGTTCCTGGTCGTCAGCGCGATCGGGCGCGTCCGTAACCTGCGCTATGCCGGCGAGCGCCGAGCAAGCTTCCGGTTCGAGACGACATTCGCCGGCGCGTTCGACGGAGCTCGCTCAGAGATCCTCGACCTGTCCCTGACGGGCGCCCGAATCGGCGTCAATGCGCTGTCCGACATGGACACGCATCTGTTCGTCGTCGAGCACGACGGGCGGGAGATCGCGATCGAGGCGACGGTCCGCTCGCGACGCCCCGAT
>JALYPW010000047.1 GCA_030856145.1 Chloroflexota bacterium
GGGGCCGGCGGGGCCACGATGGGGCGCTGGATTGGAGCAGCCCGGGGATCAGCCGTTCGGCACCCGGATCAGGAGCAGTTGGCCGCCGGCGCGCTTGTTCGTGAAGTCGGGTCCGGCTGGGGCGACGTTGTCATCGCCCGGTGCCTTCTCGACCCACAGCGTGCTGGCCTGGACGTTGATCAGGAACGCTCCGGGGCCGAACGCCGCCGAGGCGTCGACGATGCCGGTCGACTCCCAGGCGCCGAGGTTGCCCCGCGGCCCGACGACTGTCGGATCGCCGTCGACGTCGTACCCGAGCGTCTCGTCGCTCGACTGGTTGACGCGGGCGATCACCGTGTTCGCGCCGTCCGAGAACCGATGCTGCCAGACCCGGGCCGTGGTGGCGGCGGGATCGGTGGACGTGACCGCGAACTGCTGGCTCGAGCCCGGATCCTCGGTCAGGTAGATGCCGTTCCGGGTGGTCTCGATGTTGTCCGGCTGGTGGACCCGCTCGGGATCCTTGACCGGACGGTCGTCGCCTTCAATGAAGATGGAGAGTGACGTGACCTTCCGCTCGTTCCTGGGATCGAGGACCATCTTCCAGATCCGGCCGTTCGTGGACCGGCCGGCCGCGGGCGCCCCGGCCGTGCCTCGGCCGGAGTCAACGACGTAGACGACATTCGACATGCCGGGCCGCTTGTCGTAGGCGATGTCCTCGACCCGGACGAAGCGGAAGACGCCGTTCAGGTTGGACCAGTGCTCGAGGACCCACTGCGGACCGTCCACGCCGGGCGATGTCGCGCCGGGCGGACGCTGCCACGTGCCGTCAGCCGGCGGCAGCGGATAGGGCCCGCCGAGCTCGGCCGGGACGTCGCCGGCCATCAGGTCGGTGCCGTCGGGGTTGCGACCCGCGGCGATCAGCTTGGGGATCGGGATGAACTTGCCCGAGACCGACGTCGCGTCACCGGGCGTGAACTCGTCGTAGAAGTCGTGGCTCGGGTCGTCCGAGACGAACCCGTACAGCCGCCCGTTGTCGTTCCAGACCGCGTTCGCGTCCTTCGCGATGTACGAGTACAGCTGGGACTGCGCAGGGGTCGTCGTGAAGGTGTCGTCGCCGGACAGGACGACGACCTTCTTGAACCCCGGGATGGCGACGCTGTTCTCGTGGTTGTGGCGGCCCATGCCCCAGATCGGGCGGTGCTCGCCCGTGGCGGGATCAAAGGCGACGACGGCACCGCCTTCCCGGGCCTGGTCGGCCCCGATCGTGGCCGGCCACGCGTTGCCGGTGCGGTTGGTCCAGTCCGGGGTCTCCTCGTTCAGGAACAGCAGCGGGCGCTCGAAGCCCTCTGCGCTCGTCGCCAGGAAGTTCGAGCAGAAGCGCTGGTAATTCGACGCGCTCGTGATCGCCAGGTCGCCGCCGAGCACCCCGGCCGTCGCGGCGTTCAGGACGAGATGGCTCAGCTGGGAGTTGTCGAAGTCGTTCTGCGAGTTGGCCTCGGTCGGGCTCGTGGGGTTGTAGGGAAACGGCACCCGTGCGGTCTCGTGGTTGACCCAGACATCGACGCCGCCGACGCCGGTCCGGAGGGCGATGCCGTCGGGGATCGCCTCGAAGCGATAGCCGTCCACGATGTCGCCGACGCTGATGAGCGGCTCCGTCGTCACGCCGGCCGCGACCGGGTCGAGCATGGTCGGGCGGCTCGTCTTGAAGCCGTCGGCCGGTGCCGCCGCCGCCGTTCCCGCGATCGACGACAACAACGTCAGCGTCGCCGCCGCCACGATCAGGCGGGCTGGGCGCGAGTGGGTACGAGATGCCATGGTCGAGCTCTCCTCCTCCGGGTGTGTCGAACGGGCATGCCGTCCGGCCGATCGTCCCGGCTCGGGGGTCCAGGGACATGCGCTGGACTCCGGGGCGGATCGGTGCGGTCGTCCATCGTGCGCCGCCGAGGCCTCGGTAGGCAACTGCTTCGGTGCTCGGGCGCACCATCGGACGCGGTCAGAAGGGCCTCCCGCGGGCCTCAGGAAGGGGCGGTCACCCAGTTCGGGAGCTCGCGGGCGAGCGTAGCCAGGGGCAGCGAGCCGTGGGCCAGGACCTGGTCGTGGAACTCGCGCAGGTCGAACCGCGAGCCGTCGCGGGCGGTCAGCTCGGCGCGCAGCCGTTCGATCTCGCGGCAGCCGATCATGTAGGTCAGGGCCTGGCCCGGCCAGGCAATGTAGCGGTCCGTTTCGATCGTTGCGTCGGTCTCGGACAGGCCGGCCTCGAGCAGGAAGTCGATCGACCGCTGGCGAGTCCAACGCAGGGCGTGGAGGCCGGTGTCGACGACGAGCCGGGCGGCCCGCCACGCAATCGCGTCGAGCATCCCGAACCGCTCTCCCTCATTACGGAAGAGGCCCATCTCGTCCGCCAGCTTTTCGCTGTACAGGCCCCAGCCCTCGACGTACGCCCCGCCCACGATCCGGGCACCCAGCCGGCGGAAGACCGACAGGTGGGGGTTCTCCTGCTCGAGAGCGATCTGGAAGTGATGACCCGGGACCGCCTCGTGGTAGGTCGTCGTCGCGAGCTTCGTGTACTTCCTGCTTGGCAAGTCGTAACCGTTGGCGTAATAGGTGCCGCCGCGCGAGCCGTCGGTGGCCGGCGGGAAGTAGTACGCGAACGGCGCGTCCTTCTCCTTGAACTCCTCGACGGCCTTCACCTCGCAGCCGGCCTTCGGCAGGGTCCCGAAGAAGCGCGGCGCGACGACCATCGCCCGCTCGATGTCCTCGCGGGCACGCTGGAGCAGCTCGTCCTTGGATCTCGGCGTGTTCGAAGGGTCGTCGCCGAGCCGCTGGCGATACTCGGCGGGACTGGCGGCACCCGCCGCCGAGGAGATCGCCCGACGTCCCTCGTCGACGGTCCGGAGCTCCTCCATCCCGATCTCGTGGACTGCGCTCGGGTCGAGGTCGAGGGTCGTCCACGACCGGATCTGGGTCCGGTACAGGGACTCGCCGTTCGGGGCGGACCACAGGCCCGGCTCGGCGCGGGTCGCCTTGAGGTAGTCGCCGCTGAGCACGTCGAGGAACGCCCGGTCGGCCGGGTAGATGACCTGCTCGGTGACCTTTCGGACACGCTCGCGGTCGGCGTCCGTCGCGACCTGGGCGAGGGTCGGCACGATCGCCTGGTCGAGCGGGATTGCCATCAGCCGCTCGAGCTGGGCGACGGTTCGCTCGGCCACGATCCGGGGCGCAGTCAGGCCGGTGTCGAGGCCCTCGCGCAGGATGTCGGTGTTGGCGGCCATGTACTCGCGGTAGGACTCGAGCCGGGCGAGGAACTTCTCGAGGCGCTCGGGCGTATCGGCCGGCTGGAACTGGCAGAGCTGGGGCAGGAGCGTCTGGGGGCCGTTGATCTGGTCGACGACGCGCAGTCGATGGACGCCCTGGTCGTCCTCCTCGACGCCCTGGTCGGCGATGACGATCAGCATGTCGCGCGTGATCCGGTCCTCGACCGACAGACCGTCGGGCGCGATCGCCTCGGCCTCGGCTTTGGTCGCTTCCATCAGCTGCCGGGCCCGCGCCCGACCGGCCGGGCTCGGGTCGTCGAGGCGGTCGTTGTACCGCTCGTCGCCGTAGACCGTGGCGGTGGTCGGGCTCAATTCAAGGAGGCTCTCCCAGAACCGATCGGCGAGCTGGTTGACGGGCGAGGCCAGATC
>JALYPW010000103.1 GCA_030856145.1 Chloroflexota bacterium
GATCCGCGCCACGAGTGACGTCCCAGTCATCATGCTGACGGCGCGCGGTGAGCTCGAGGATCGAGTCCGGGGCCTGGATCTTGGTGCGGCCGACTACATCGCGAAGCCGTTTCACTTCGCCGAGCTCCTGGCCCGGGTTCGGGCTCACCTTCGTAGCCAGGGATCGGCTGGCGCGGACGCTCGCGAACCGATCCTTCAATTCGCCGACGTCTCGCTCGATCCCCGGACCCACGAGGTCCATCGCGGCGATCGCTCGATCGAGCTGACCGCCCGCGAGTTCGAGTTGCTCGAACTCTTTCTTGGCGACCCGGGCCGCGTCTTGTCGAAAGAGACGATCCTTGATCGGTTGTGGGGCTACGCGTTCGACGGCAACCTGGTCGAGGTGTATGTCGGCTACCTCCGCCGCAAACTCGGCGAGCCGCAGTTGATCCACACGCTGCGCGGGGCAGGCTATGCCCTCCGCGAGTCCGGGTAGCGCGCGGTGACGACAATCGTCCGGCGCCGGCCTCCGACGGGTTCCCTCCGCTGGCGGCTCGGGCTGTCGTATGCAATCGTTCTCGTCGTGATGCTCGGTCTCGTCCTCGCGGTGGTAGGAGCCATCGTCGAGCGGACGCTGATCGAAAGCACGGCGAGCCGCCTTGAGATCGAGGCTGGGCTCATCGTCGCCGACACCGGCGGCAAGAAGGGCGTCACGGCGACCGATCTAGCGGCCGGCGATCTGGCCGGCATCATCGGAGGCCAGGAGACGGCGGTCGTGATCCTCGATCCCGACGGAGTGACCCTGGCGGCTGAATCGAACGGGGCGCCGGTCGCTGTCGCCGAGGCGAGGCTCGACACCTCTCGCTACCGAGCCGTCCTCGCCAGCGGCGAGTCGACCAACGCGGTCCTGTCGCCCGGCGGCGGGGCCACCCGGGTCCTCGTCGTGGCTGTTCCGGTCGGACTGCGGACCGTCGGCGGGCCGCCGGCCGACAAGGGACGGCCCGACGACAAGGGTCCGCCACCGGGGCGCGGACTCGGCAACCAGAAGCCCGGCCAGAGTGGAGCCGCAGCAACCGACGCGCCGCCAAACGCGATCGCCCAGCTCGGCGTGTCGCTCGCCCCGGTCGACGCCGCACTGGCCGACCTCAGGACGAGGTTGTTCCTGGTCGGTCTTGGCGTGTTCGTCGTCGCCGTCTTGATCGCGTGGGTGGTGACGAGTGTCGGGCTGCGACCGCTCGGGCGGGTGGCCCGCGTAGCTGACCGCATCGCCGCCGGCGACCTCTCGGCGCGGGCCAGCCTGCCGGAGGGCACCGACGAGATCGGCCGGCTCGGCCGCGCATTCGACGGGATGGCCGATCGCGTCGAGGCGACACTCCGTTCGCAGCGCCAGTTTGCCGCCGACGCGTCACACGAGCTCCGCTCGCCACTCACCGTCCTCGGCGGCTATGTCGACGTCCTGGCGCGGGGTGAACTCGCCGGGTCGGTCGACGGGACCCGGACGCTGGCGGCCATGCGCCGCGAGATCGATCGGCTGTCGCGCCTCGCTGCCGACCTCCTCCTCCTCAGCCAGCTCGAGGCCGGCGGCGGCAACCCCGAGCCGCGCGAGCTGGATCTGGGGGAACTCGTGGAAGACGTCGCGGAGGCGGCTCGGGTCGTGGCCGGCGGACGGACGGTCAGGATCGAACGCGACGGTGCCTTGCCCGTCGTCGCCGACCACGATCGAATGACCCAGGCACTCATGAACCTCGTCGACAACGCGGTCCGCCACACGCCGCCTGACGGTGTCATCACCCTCACCGCGCGACGCGAGGGTCAGGCGGCGGTCGCAATCGTCGCCAACGAGGGCGAGCCAATCACGGCGGAGCACCTGCCCCACCTGTTCGAGCGGTTCTACCGCGTTCGTCGAGCCGACGGTTCGGAGCGGCCTGGCGACCATGCCGGCCTCGGACTGCCGATCGTCCGGGCGATCATCGAGGCCTCAGGCGGGGTGACCTCCGTGGCAAGCGACGCAGTGGCGACGCGGTTCGAAGTCCGCCTCCCGTTGGCAGCCGGCTGATGGGCCGGTGGCGGCCGCTGCCCCGAATGCTCCCAGCCACGAACAGGTATGCGATCTCTGGCGAGTCCTAGCTCCCGGGCGGGTTGTACTTGATCGACCGCGCCTTGTCGAGCGCCGCAAGGGTCTCCTCGACGGTGAGGAGCACTGTCGTTTCGACCGAGCCGAGCGCTCCGCACGCGCCGATCGCCACGACGACGGCGGCCATCGACACGTTGTCGGGCGCCTCCCAGAGGTTGTATCCGTCGTGCTCCCCGAACGCATACCAGAAGCCGTGCAGCTTGCCCCCGACCGACTCGATGTACTGCTCCGCCGCGGGTGGCCAATCGTAACCTCCCTCGGTTCCGTCGCGAATGGCGAAGTCGACGCCGACGGGCGATCCGGAGGTCTGCCTGCCGCCAGTCGGGCGACGGCAACCACATCTGTTTCGTGTCGCGCGACTGGCGTCAGCCGCCCGCATCGCGGTGGCCGCGCATCTCGGCGGCCGCGCGTTGAACCGCCTGGATGATCGGCTGGTAGCCGGTGCAGCGGCACAGATTGCCCGCCAGACCATCGCGGATCGCCTCGTCGGATGGGTCGGGGTCGACGGCGAGCAGGGCGACGGCCGAGATCAGCATCCCCGGCGTACAGAAGCCGCACTGGATCCCGCCGCCCTCGAGGAACGCCCGCTGGAGCGGGTGCAGGGCGTCTGAATCGGCGAGGCCCTCGACCGTGGTGATCTCGCGACCGGCCGCCTGGAGGGCGAGGTACGAGCACGAGTTCACGGGCCGGCCGTCGATCAGGACCATGCATGCCCCGCACTCGGAATCGTCGCAGCCCTCCTTCGTTCCGGTCCGGCCGAGATCGTCGCGAAGGACGCGGAGCAGGGTCCGGCCGGGCTCCACGATCGCGCTCAGTGGCAGCCCGTCGACGGTCAGCTGGAGCAACTCGGGCATGCCTCAGACCTCCTGGCCGTGGGCCCAGCGCGAGGCCGGGATCGGGATGTCCTCGCGGCGCGCCCGGGCGACAGCCGCCGCGACGGTCCGGGTGACGACGACCGCGAGCATGGCCCTCCGGTAGTCCGCGCTGGCTCGGACGTCGTCGATCGGGCGGGCGGCGGCAGCAGCGGCGGCAGCGGCTGATCGGAAGGTCTCGGCGCTCGCGGGCGCACCAACGAGGATCGCCTCGGCCTCGGGCGCCCGGACGATCGTCGGGGCGACCGCGGTCAGGGCCACCCGGGCGACCGCGATCGAGCCATCCTCGGCGAGGGCCACGAACGCCGCTGCTCCGACGACGGCAATCTCCATTGCGCGGCGGTACTCGAGCCGGATGTAGGCCGAGCCGCTCGACGGGGCCGGCGCCGGGACCATGACCGTCGTGAGCAGCTCGACGAGATCCGCGGACGTCCTGCCCGGACCAATCGCGAGCCTCTCGACCGGGACGATCCGCGAGCCCCGGCCCATCGCCCGCAGGATCACGTTGGCGCCGAACACGACGAGTGGCGCGGTTGTCTCCGCGGCCGGCGAGGCGTTCATGAGGTTGCCACCGATCGTGCCGGTGCCCCGCGTCGCGGGCGAGCCGACGATCGACGACGCATCGGCCAGGGCCGTCCAGTGCTCGCGGACCGGCGCCGCGCCCGCCAGCCAGGCGTGCGACGTGAGGGCGCCGAGGACCAGCTGCCCGTCGACGACGCCGTGATGGTCGAGCTCCGCGATTCGGTCGATCGCGACGATTGACTCGGGCAACGGCTTGCGACCCTGGCGCGATGCGACGACGAGATCGGTGCCACCGGCGACCGGCCGGGCCGATTGGTCGCGGGCCAGGATGGCGAGCGCCTCCTGGAGCGAGGTCGGAGACGCGAATCGATCGGTCAACGTCGGCTCGCGGCGGCGGCGAGGGCCGCCAGGGCGTCATCGCTCGGCCCGAACGGCGCATTTGCCTCGGCGGCGCCATCGTCGCCAGTCGTCACCGCCCGCCAGACCCGCTCCGGAGTCATCGGCAGGCGCCGCACCCGGACGCCGGTCGCGGCCGCAATCGCGTTGGCGACGGCGGCGGCGGTCGGCACGATCGGCGGCTCGCCCACGCCCTTCGACCCGCGCGGCCCGCCGTTGGACGCGGGGTTCTCGATGAAGACCGCCTCGATCTCGGGGGCATCCGCGGTCGTCAGCAGCTTGTAGTCCAGGAGCGACGCGTTGCGCTGGCGGCCATCCGCACCGAAGACCGTGCCCTCCATCGTGGCGTTGCCGAGAGCCATCACGACGCCGCCTGTCATCTGGCCGAGGGCCCCCGGGGCGTTCAGGACGCGGCCGACATCCGTGGCCGCGACGACCTTCGACGTCCGGACGATGCCGGTCGCC
>JALYPW010000161.1 GCA_030856145.1 Chloroflexota bacterium
GGACAGCTCCGGGGCCGTTGACGGAGCGGCCGGCGGCTCGGTCCGGCGGCGCGCGGTCGCGGGCGTGCTGGCCGGAGCGATCACGCTCCTGATGATCGTCCCGCTCGGTGCCGTCCTCCTGACCGCCCTGACCCGGGCAGTCGGGCTGGACCCGGTGCCGGCCAACTGGACCCTCGCCAACTTCGGCGAGGCGCTCGACGCACGGTTCGCCGACGCGCTCGTCCACAGCCTCGTCCTGGCGGTCACGGCGGCCACGATCGTCCTGCCCCTCGGGGCGCTGCTGGTTGCCGTCGGGCAGCGCGCCGGGCGGGGCCGAAGCGCGCTCCGGACGGCGGCAACCCTCGGCTTCGCGTTGCCCGGGTCGGCCCTCGCGGTCGCGGTCCTGCTGGCGTACGGCGGCTGGCTCCGGGACAGCCTCGCGATCATCCTCGTCGCGTATGTGGCCAAGTTCTGGGCGCTCGGCCAGCGCCAGGTGGCGGGCTCCGCGGATCGGCTGCCGGCAGACGTTGTGCGCGCTGCCCGGGCGAGCGGGGCCGGCGCGTGGACGGCGCTCTGGACCGTGGTCGCGCCGCTCCTCCGGCCGTCGCTCGTCGCGGCCTGGCTCGTCGTGTTCCTCTTCGCCCTCCACGAGCTGACGATGTCGTCGCTCCTGTACGGACCGCGCAGCGCGACCCTCTCGGTTGTCGTCCTGAACGCCCAGCAGCTCGGCGACCCGACCGTGTCGGCGGCCCTCGCGGTCCTCCTCGTCGGTCTGATCGTCGTCGTCGCCGCACCCGTGGCGGTGCTCGCCCGGCGGCGGACGTGAGCGGGCCCGCCGCGGAGATGAGCGGGGTCACGATCGGCTACGGAGCCGAGCCCGTCGTGGTCGATCTCGACCTGACGGTGGCCGCCGGCGAGATGGTCGTCCTGCTCGGTCCGTCTGGGTCCGGCAAGACCACGATCCTCGGCGCGATCGCCGGCTTCCTCCCGATCCGAGCCGGCGAGCTCCGGATCGCGGGCCAGCTGGTCGCGGCGGCCGGACGCCACGAGCCCCCGGAGCGGCGGGACGTCGGGGTCGTGTTCCAGGGATCGGCCCTGTGGCCGCACCTGTCGGCGGCGGACACGGTTGCCTACCCGCTCCGCCGCGGCGGCCTGGCCGGCGATCCGGCCCGGCGCCAGGCCCTCGCGATCCTCGAGCGACTTGGCATCGGCCACCTGGCCGACCGCCGACCGGCCGGGATGTCGGGCGGCGAGCAGCAGCGGGTCGGGCTGGGACGCGCCCTCGCCCGGGGCGCCGCGCTCCACCTCTTCGACGAGCCGACGGCCCACCTCGACGGACCGCTCCGCGACCGCCTCCTCGAGGAGATTGCCGGGGCCCGGCGGGATGCCGGTGCGGCCGGGGTCTACGCCACCCACGACACCGCCGAGGCGCTCGCGATCGCCGACCGGGTCGTCCTGCTCCGGGCTGGCCGGATCGTCCAGGCGGGGTCGCCGCTCGAGGTCTACGAGGCGCCGGTCGATGCCTGGGCCGCCCGGCTGACCGGGCCAGCGAGCGAGATCGACGCGGTGCTCGTCGGGACGATCGGCGACGTCGCGGAGATCGACGTGGCGGGCGTCCGGATCCGGGCCAGGCTCGCCGGTCGGCGGTCGACCGGCGAGGTCCGCCTTCTCGTCCGACCCGACTGGGCGACGCTCCGCGGCTCGCTCCCCGGGCGGGTGGCCGCGGTCCGGTTCCGGGGCAGCCACACCGACGTCGACCTCGTCACCCCGGCGGGCGCGGTCACGATCCGGCGACCAGGTCCGCCGTCGGTCGCGATCGGCGACGAGCCGGGATGGGCGCTGACGAGGGCGCGGGTCCTGTGAGTCGGAGGGAGATCAGCCCGCCAGGCTGAGCAGGTGTTCCTCATCGTGATCGACGGCCCGGCTCAGCAGGCCCGCGATGTCGAGTACGCCGAACGTGTCATGCGTGCCGGTCCGCGCCCAACCGGCCTCATCGAGGGCGGCGAGCAGCGCGACGGTCCGCGACCGAGCGGCGCGGTACACATCAAGGACGCGCTCGAGCGGCGCACCGGGCTCGCCCTGCCAGCGGTCGGGCTCGGCCCACGCCCACACCGGATGGTCCTCGGTCGCGAGCTGGGCGATCCGGACGTGCCAGACCTCCAGCTCGACGGCGATGAGATGGCGCACGATGTCCAACGGGCTCCACTCGCCGGGCGCGGCCGCAGGCCGAGCGCCGCGGGCGGCACGCGCCAAGCGATCCGGCACGCCGTCGAGCCGCTCGATCAGGGGCCGATCCATCGGTCAGGCTCCGGTCAGGTGGCGGATGGCAACCGCGGCGTACAGTGCGACGCCGACGGCCATCGCCGGCTCGTCGAACACGACCAGGTTCGAGTGGTTCTGGGGCGCGGTCGCCGGGTCCTGGCCGTCGGGCCGGGCGCCGACGAAGGCCATCGCGCCCGGGACCTGCTGGAGGACGTACGAGAAGTCCTCGGCGCCCATGATCGGCGCGGCGAGCTCGGCGACCTTCGCGTCGCCGATCAGCGAGCGGGCGGTGTCCATCACGAAGGCCGTGTAGGCCGGGTCGTTGATGGTGACCGGGTAGCCGGCCTCGAGATCGACCTCGGCGGTCGCGTCGTGGGCGGCGGCGATCCCCTCGGCGACCCGGCGCACGCCTGCCCGGACCTCCGCCCGAGTCTTCTCGGACACGGTCCGGATCGTGCCGAACAGGAACACCGACTCGGGAATGATGTTGTTCGTCGTGCCGGCGGTGATCTGGGCGATCGTGACGACGGCGGGATCGAAGACGTCGATCCGGCGGGTGACCATCGCCTGCAGGGCGAGGACGATCTCGGCTGCGACCACGATCGGATCGAGGGCAAGGTGTGGAGCGGACGCGTGCCCGCCGCGACCACGGACGGTGATCCGGATCACGTCGGTGGCGGCCATCTGGGGACCGGGCCGGAGGTGGACCTCGCCGGTCGGGTAGCGTGTCCCGATGTGGACGGCGAGAGCGCCGGTCGGTCGGGCGCCGCCACGTGCGACGGCCGCGTCGAGCAGGCCCTCCTCGATCATGTGCTTCGCGCCGCCCATCCCCTCCTCGCCGGGCTGGAACATGAGGATCACGTGGCCGGGCAGGTCGGCCCGGCGCTCGTGGAGCACCCGGGCGGCGCCGAGGAGCATCGCGACGTGGGTGTCGTGGCCGCAGGCATGCATCGCACCGTCGACCATGGACGTGAAGTCGAGCCCTGTGTCCTCGTGGAGCGGGAGGGCGTCCATGTCGGCGCGGAGGAGGACGGTGGGGCCCGGCTTGTCGCCCTCGATGACCGCGACCACGGAGCTCAGCGCCTTGCCCTTCGTCCCCTCGATGCCGAGCTTCGCGAGCTCCTCGAGGACGACGGCCTGGGTCTTCGGCAGGTCGAGCCCGATCTCGGGCTGCCGATGGATTCGCCGCCGGATCGCGACGACATCGTCGTGGATCGCCCGGGCGGCGTCGAGGAGACCGTCGGTCGACGGCCCATCACCGGTCGAAGCGGGGTCCGGCGCGGCAAAGACGGACAGGGCGGCGCGATCGATCTTCGTCATGGTCCCGAGGATACGACGGGAGGCGTGCCGGGGGCCGGGGCCGGGGTCCGAGGCACAGGGCGCGGAGAGGCCGCCGCCGACGCGAGCGACCGACCCGAGGCTTGCGGTCGGGCCGCGGGAGCGGCCTCCGCTGACGCGTATTCCAAGAAGGCTTATCCGAGCCGACGCGGTCGCGGGTCATCGCGATTCATGCCTGGAAGACATGGGATCGGCGCTGGAGTGCCAGCGTGATGGCCGTTCATGCATCCCCGGCATGAAACGGGCTGAAGGCAGAGCTGATCGTCGAAATCAATCCTTCTTGGAATGAAGAGAGAGCCGGGCCGGCGGGCACGGGCCGGCGGGCACGGGCCGGCGGGATGCTGATCGTCGATGCGCATGACGACCCGCAGGATCTCGTCATCGCCGTCACCATCCAGGACGCGCGATCAGGAAGTTCCCCCAGATCCCTCCGCTGAATGTCCGATCCGTTCGCCTCCCGCCATCCTGACGAGCCAACGCACGGGACGCAGTCCCGCGTCCATCGGTTCTGGCGTGTGGTGCCAATCACGTACGTTGGCTCGCCCCACCTCCGGACCGGCGGTGATCGCGATCAGCGGCTGAGCTTCTCCAGCATCGACTGGCGCCAGCCCTCGGTCGCTTCGACCGCGTTGAACGTGTAGAGGTGAAGGCCGGTCACGCGCGCGGCCGGGTCGGCGACGAGCGGCGCGAGGTCCTCGACGAAGCCTGTTGGCTTGTAGAAGCCGCCGCTCTTCGCGAGCCCGGTCACGAACCTGAGGTTCTTGACGAGGAACCGCTTCGCGTCCTTCACGCCGATCCGGGCGGCGATCGAGAGCAGTTTTTGTGGATCGGCGACGCCGGGCACGCCGATCACGACGTCCGGCGCGAAGCCCTCGACCCGCCGCGCGGCGACCCAACGGGCGATCGCCCCGGTGTCGAAGTCCATCTGGGTCGTGACGTGGGCGACGTACGGCGCCTTGTCCCGAAGGGCGCTCGCCAGCGCCTCGTCGGGGATGTCGGGGTGGCCCTGCGGGTAGCCCGGGCAACCGAGGGTCGTGAATGGGTGGCCAAGCTCGGTCATGGCCCGGAGGAGCGACAGCCCGTCGAGGTATTCGCCCGGCTCGTCGGCGTCACCGCCGACCACGAACGCATGGGTCAGCCCGCCGGCTCGCGCCCGCTCGAGGAGCCCGGCAAGGACCGACCGGGACGCGATCATTCGGGCGGACAGGTGCGGGATCGCCCGGAAGCTCTCGGCCTGGAGGCGGATCGCCCAGTCGAGGGTCGCGTCGATCCCCTTGCTCGGCGACGCGGTCACCGACACCCGGGCGCCCGCCGGCAGGTGCGCCACCTGGTCGCCGATCGACTTCAGCGGCAGGAGCTCGAAGATCGGATCGGCGAGGACGCCCCGGAGCGCGTCGCGCTCGGCATCGTCGAGGACGCCCCGCCGCCGGATCATCCGGCCGAGCATCAGGCGGCGGCCTCGTCCGTCGCCCACGATGCCGTTTTGGCGGTCGTTGCGCCCAAGCGGAACGATGCCCGGCCGGCAGGATTCGTTCCGCATGCGGTGAACGACTGCGAGATCGGCTCGCTGGGGGGCGTCAGCTCGGGCGATCGATCTCGTCGTGATCGGTCGTCGGCGGCGGCGCCTGCGACGGCTACGGAGCCCGCGGCCATCAGACCTCGGAGTCCGGCTGCGACGCCTTGCGCTTCTCGATGAACTCGTTGAGCGCCTCGTCGATGCCCTCGTCGAGCGGCGGCGCCTCGTACTCGCGAAGCATCCGCTTCCAGATCCCGTTGGCGCGCTGGGCGGCGTCGAGCGAGCCGTCCTCCTGCCACTGCTCGAAGCTGTTGTTGTCGGCGACCTCGGAGCGGTAGAAGGCATTCTCGAAGTTGGCGAGCGTGTGGGCCGTCCCGAGGAAGTGCTGGCCCGGCCCATTGTCGAGGATCGCGTCGACCGCCTGGCCGTTCTCGGAGAGATCAACGCCCTTCACGAACACCGCGGCCATCCCGCACTGGTCGGTGTCGAGGATGAACTTCTCGTAGCCGATCGCCAGGCCGCCCTCGAGCCACCCGGCGGCGTGGAGGACGAAGTTGACCCCGCCGAGGATCGTCGGCTGGAAGGTCGCGGCCGACTCGTACGCCGCCTGGGCGTCGGCGACCTTCGAGGCGCACAGGTTGCCGCCGGACCGGAACGGGACGCCGAGCCGACGGGCGAGCGAGGCCATGACATACAGGACGAGGGCCGGCTCCGGCGTCCCGAACGTCGGCGCACCCGACTGCATCGACATCGAGGAGGCGAACGAGCCGAGGACGACCGGCGCGCCCGGTCGAACGAGCTGGACGTAGGCGAGACCGGCGAGCGACTCTGCCAGGGTCTGCGTGCAGGCC
>JALYPW010000177.1 GCA_030856145.1 Chloroflexota bacterium
TGATGCCCTTCAATTTCAGGATCGCGTCAAGGTCCGTGGCGTAGAAGGCACCCTTGCCGGGCTTGTCGACGATCGGCTCGCCGTCGATCGGATAGAGCTCCTCGACGATGTCGTGGCCGTGCGAGCCGCGAACGAGGAGTCGGCCCATCGGTCCCTCGTCGCCGATATGGATCGTCGGGTTGCCGCGCTCGTACTTCGCCTTCGGCAGGTCCGACAGGTCGGCCCGATGGCCCTCGCGGGTGTGGATGACGAACATCCCGGCGGCGCGACATGCCTCGAGGACCTTCTGCGCCGGACCGAGGGCCTCGAGGAGCGGGCTCGTGTCGTTCCCGAGCGACTCACCGAACCCACCCGGGTACACGAAGTCGCGCTGGAAATCGATCATCACCAGCGCAGTCGTTGCCGGATCGAACTCGAAGTCGTACGGCTCGGCTCGTGCGGACAGCATCTGGTCCCTTCCTTTCCCTGTCATCAGCTCCGTCCCGGCGTGGCGTCCGGCACGATTCTTGTTCCCGTCGTGCCCGCGATCGCTCGCTCGAGCGATGGCGGCGTCGTGATCAGCGCTTCCTGGCCGCCATGGGCGATGAAGCTGATCGCCGCCTCGACCTTGGGTCCCATCGATCCCTTCGGAAACTCCCCTTCCTCCAGGTACTGCTTCGCCTCCGAGACGGTGATCCGGTCGAGCCAACGCTCATCCGGCTGGCGGAAGTGCACGGCCACCTGCTCGACCCCGGTCGAGAGGATGAGCAGCGGGACCTCGAGGCTCGCGGCGAGGAGGGCCGAGGCGCGGTCCTTGTCGATCACTGCCTCCGCGCCGCGATACTGGCCGGGCGCCGTCTCGATGACGGCGACCCCGCCGCCACCGACGGCGATGACGACGAAGCCGGCGTCGACGAGCGTCCGGATCTGGTCGATCTCGACGATCCGGATCGGCTCCGGCGAGGCCACGACCCGGCGGTAGCCGCGACCCGAGTCCTCGATCATCGTCCAGCCGTTGCGCGCCGCGCGGTCGTCGGCATCCTCTCTGGAATAGAAGGGCCCGATCGGCTTCGTCGGCTGCCGGAACGCCTGGTCGTCCTCGTCGACGACGACGTGGGTCAGGACGCACACGACACGGTCCGGGAGGCCGCGCTCGGCGAGCTCATTGAGCAGGGCCTGCCCGAGGATGTGGCCGATCCCTCCCTGCGAGTCGGCCACGGACATCTCGAGACTGAGACGCGGGACCGGCGCATCGGCGGGCACGAGCTCCGAGCGGAGGAGGATGAACCCGACCTGGGGGCCGTTGCCGTGGGTGACCACGACGCCCCAGCCCTGGGCAACGAGGTGGGCAATGTGGTGAGCGGTCTCCCGTGCGTTCTCGTACTGCTCGGCGATCGAGCCCTGCTGGCCCTCGAGGATCAGGGCATTCCCGCCGATTGCGATGACCGCCCGGTTCGTCACTTCGTCACCGCTTTCGCCCTGGCCACGACATGCAGCGTCTCGGCCAGCCCGGTCAGGGCGCTGCTGAAGCAGGCCAACGGGGCTCGGGCGATCCCGGCGCCGATCTGGCCGACGCCCGCCTCGCGATGAGCGATCCCGGTGTTGATCACGGGCGCAATCCCCGAATCGACGACGCGCCGGGCATCGATCCCGGTCGGCGTCCCGATGAAGCCGAGCGGCGGCAGGGCGTACGACGGGTTGCTCGCGAGCGTGATCCGACCCATCAGCCGGGTGAACTCGAGGGCGTCGGCCGGGCTGCCGCCGACGAACCGAACGATCGCGGGCGCTGCCGCCATGGCAAACCCGCCGATCCCGAACGTCTCGGTGATCGCGCTGTCCCCGAGGTCCGGGTTGGCGTCGTCCGGGCCGTAGCCCGGGAAGTAGAGCCCGTCGGGCACACCGACCGGGGTCGTGAACCAGGTGGATCCGGTCCCGGACATCCGGATGCCGAAGTCGACGCCGTTGCGGGCCATCGCGGTCACGACCGTCGATCCCTCGATGGCGTGGGCCGAGTCGAGCGCGGACTTGCACGCCGCCATCGAGAGGTTCAGGAAGAAGTGGTCGTTGCCGCGCAGGAAGTCCAGGACGGCGATCGCGGTGCTCGTCTCGGCGGTCGCAACGATCGAGGGAGCGATCGTCCGGGTGAACAGTGAGGTCGCCGCGATGTTGCGGTTGTGGCCCTCGTCGCCCATCTGGAGGGCCTGGCCGGTCAGGCTTCGAAGATCGATCGGGCCACCCTTGCCGAGCGCCGCCGACAGTGCCGGCCCGAGCGTCTCGACGAACCAGCGCAGCCGGGCCAGGACGCTCTCGTCGTAGGCACCGAATCGGAGGACCTTGCCGAGGCCCTCGTTGAGGGTCGCGTAGGCCCGCCCGCCGTTCGCCGTGTTCTCGACGACGACGACCGGCATCGACGGACTGACCACTCCGGCCATCGGGCCGACCGCGCCGTAGTCGTGGCACGGGGCGAACGCGACACCACCCGATTCGATCAGGGTCGTCGCCTGGTCCGGACTGTCCGCCCAGCCCTCGAAGAGGACCGCGCCGGTGATGGCACCCTTCACCGGGCCGCACATCCGATCCCACGTGATCGGTGGACCGGAGTGCAGGATTCGGCGGCCCTCGAGCCCGAGCGCCTCCTGGGCGGGGGCAACGTCGACGAGCATCGGCTGGGCGGCCAGCAGGCGCTCGATGGCCGTCGCGTTCGCATCCGGGATGAGCCGGCCGACCGCGTCGTCGGGGTCGTCCTCGAGCCGGGCGAGGATGAGTCCGACGTCCGCATCACCCTCGGCCGGCGGTCGCCAATCGAGGGTCGTGACGCTCGAGCCGTGCTCCTTCAGGGCCGCCGCGAACATATCGAGGCCGACGTTGACCGCGTGGACCCCGTCCGGAAAGAGCGTCGAGACCGAGCTGTCGTTCACCGCTGTCCTCCGCTCTGGCCGGCGCTCGCCGCGGCAACGCCGGATGCGGCCGCCGATGCGATCTGGGCCGCGACCCCGGCGGCCTGGGCGTTGCTCCGCGCGAGGAGGACCCCGGCCTCGGCCAGGCGGCTCTCCTGGAGGTCGAGCCCCTGCGGATCGCTTTCCGTGCCGCACACCGAGGCGACCACCGCAAACTGGCGGCCCTCCGTCAGGGCCGCCGCACGGGCCCCCGCGATCGCCCCTGCGAGCGCGCCGCCGGGGTCGTCGTTGGCGCCGTATCCGAGCACGACATCGAGGAGGATCACGGCCGTCGTCGGGTCCAGGGCTGCCGCGAGCAGGTGCTCGTTGCGGAGCCGCGGGTCGATCATCGGGTGCGGTCGTCCCACCGTGTACTCGTCGTCGCCGAGGTCCAGGATCTGGTGGTCCCTGGCCGTCGCCGAGCCGAGGATCGACGTGAGGATGAGCTTGGCCTCGCCGGCCAGGGAGCCGCCGCTGTACAGCCCCCGAATCCGCCACTGCCCGGGGCGAAGCAGGCTCTCGGCCTCGCGAATGAGCGCCTCGTCCCGGTCGTGGGCGTTCGGATCGGTTGATGGCGCCGCCTCGTCCGCTGGTCCGGTCAGCCCGAGGGCGATCGCCGACGCCCGGGCGGCGGCCTCCTCGAACGTCACGGCCGGGATTCCGCCGGCGGCGAGAATCGCAGCGGCGTCGCCACCGAGGAAGTTGACCACGACCGGCTTGCCGACCGCCGGAATCGCCGCGAGCACCCGCTCCATCACGGACGCGGCGGGCGGCTTCGAGATCAGCACGATCACGTCCGTGCCAGGGTCGGCGGCCAGCCGGTCGAGTCCGGCCAGCATCATCGTTCCGCCGACCCGCTCGTCGAGATCCCGGCCTCCGACGCCGATCGCCTGGGACACCCCGGCGCCGCCTCGGTGGATCAGGCAGCTCACCTGCTGGAGGCCGGTGCCCGAGGCGCCGACGAGGCCGATCGAGCCGCGGCGGACGGCGTTGGCAAACCCGAGGGGCACCCCGTCAAGGATCGCGGTGCCGCAGTCGGGTCCCATCATGAGGAGGCCCTTGTCCCTGGCGAGCTCCTTGAGCTCGATCTCGTCCTCGACCGGGACATTGTCACTGAAGAGGAAGACGTTGAGACCGCGCTTCAGGCCCTTGAGAGCCTCGGCGGTGGCGTAGGTGCCCGGGGTCGACACGAGGACGAGGTTGGATGTGTCGAGCTTGGCCACGGCCTCCGCGATCGTGCGCTGGTCTGTCTGAGTGGCGTCGCCGGACGAGCCGCCACCCGGTCCGGAGAGCCGGGCCTCCGCCCGCTCGAAGGCCGTGGCCGCCACCGCTTCGCTGGCCGCCGCCACCGCGACGACGAGGTCGTTGGGTCCGGCGCCATCCGTTGCCGCGGACAGCAGGCCCGCCGCCGCCAGGACGTCCCGGTTGGCCGGCGTCGCCATGACGAGGCCGGCTCGCTCGACCCCCGGCAGCGACTCGACCTCCGATGCGATCTGCATCAGCTCGACCGAATCCCGATAGCTGTTCCGAAAGATTCGAGCGAAAGCGGTCACTGGAGCGTCCCCCGGCCCGCGGCCGCTGCGTCCAACCCGTCGAGGATCCCGACCAGGCAGTCGATCCCCGAACTCGCTCCTCGCTCTGCGGCCCGTGCCATCGCCGGTGCTGCCTTCGACGGGTCCGGGTCGAGGAGGCCGGCCAGCACCGTGTGAATGCACTCGGCGAACGCGCCCTGGGCGGCCTGCCGGAGCAGGGTCGCAGCGACGGCGCTGGTCCGGGACTCGACGCTGTCGAGGGCACCGATCGCGAAGGTTGCCATTGGGTGGTCCAGGGCATGGAGTCCGGCCAGGAAGCCGGCCAGCGCGTCATCGCCCGACGGCGTCAGTCCCGGCCCGAGGCCGATCAGGCACGCGGCGGCCGTGGTCGCCCGTGGCCGATCTCCGGTGGCGATCGCTTCCTTGAGTAGGCGCAGGGCCTCGCCGGCCCTCGCCAGCAGATCCGATTGGCCGAATGGAAGCGGCCGGGTCGCGGCGCTGGCCCTGGTCCTTGCCCTGGCCGACGTGATCGCGAACTCTCGGTCGCCGAGCAGCGCCCACAATCCAAGGTCACGACGCCCGCGGGCCATGACGGCAGCGACCGACCGGACCTCGGGTGAGCGGCGCGCCCAGCGACGACGGACCTCGTCGGTCTGGTACCGGTCGGAGGCGAGTCGCGGCGACCACGATCGATCCGGGGGCAACACGACGCGAAGCCCGACGTCCCGAAGGAGGATCTCGCCGTCCATGACCTCGACGACCATTCCCGGCCTGACCCCGATCGCCCGGTGATCGGAGCCAAGGTCGAGGAGGATTCCGCTCGGCAGGGCTCCATCGACGGGGCGGGCCAACGTCACCAGATCACCTCCGCTCGAGAGGTTGATCGCCGATCGATACACGCTGTGGACCAGGAACGGGCGCGGGGCAGATTCGGCGATCAGGGCCGGCACGCGGTCACCGAAGCGGGTAGCGACCACCGTCCGATATGTCTGCGACGTCATCATTCTTGGACATCTTGCGGTCGCTTTCGGGGGATGTCACTGTCCGATTATAACATTGACGCGGTGGCTGACTGTTGTGTATTGATAGTCCGGTGATTGACGGGATCCGCCTTTCGGACGTCTTGAAGCTCCCCTCTCTGGTGCGGGCGCGCGTCGTCGGCGGCGCGGCCGGCCTCGACCGTCCGGTTCGGTCGGTCAACGTCATGGAGGTTCCGGACATCCTCGACTGGGTGAAGCCGGACGAACTCTTGTTGACCACCGGGTATCCGCTCCGCGACGACCCTGCCGCGCTCGAGACCCTGGTCCCTCATCTGGCCCAGCGCGGCCTTGCCGGGATCGCGATCAAGCCAGCGCGCTACATCAAGACGATTCCGATGGCGATGATCGAGGCGGCGGACCGCGAGCAGTTCCCGCTGATCGAGCTGCCGGGGGAGGCGTCCTTCAATGAGATCATTCACGCCATCCTGACCGTCATCCTCAACGCCCAGGCCGCCCGCCTCCAGCGGTCCGCGGCGATCCACGATCGGTTCACGGCGATCGTCCTGTCCGGCGGGGGCCTGCGCCAGATCGCCGAAGCGCTGGCGGAGCTCCTTGCACGGCCCGTCGCGATCGTCGACGCCCAGGGCGTCGTCCAGTGGCGGACGTCGGAGACAGCTCCGGAGGTCGGCGCCGCGGGCGGCTTCGGCCAGCCGATCCAGGTGGGCGGCGAGCACTACGGCACGATCCTCGTTGCGGCCGGCGCGGACGAGCTCGGGCCCGATCAACTCGAGGCGATCGAGTACGCGGCGACCGTCGCCGCCCTGCGCCAGGTCCAGTCACGGGCCGTGGCCGAGGCGGATCGGCGGTTCCAGGCCGTCTGCCTCGAGGAGCTGATCACCGGCCACGTCACCGACCGAAGTATTCTGGCCGAGCGCGCAACCGCCTTCGGATGGGACCTGTCCACACCCCGCGCGGTGCTTCTCGCCGAACTCGACGCAGTCGAAGGCCGGCCCCTCGGCTCCCTGGCCGGCGGACCGGAGGAAACGTCGCTGCGCCATCGACTTGCCGATGCCGCGCGGGCAAGCCTCGGGCCGAGCGCGATCGTCTGGGAGCGGAGCCGGGAGATCGGGGCATTGGTCGCTGGTGTACCGCCGTCGGGTCTCCACGAGCTGGCTGCCGCCCTCCGGGCCGAGGCCGGCCGACGCGTGGCCGGCGCGACCATCAGTGTCGGCGTCGGGCGGCCCGCGGCGGGACCCCTCCAACTGGATGGCTCGTTCGCGGAGGCCCGACGGGCGATGTCGATCGGACGCTGGGCGCACGGCCCGGGGCAGGTGACCGTGTTCGAGGAGATCGGCCTGGACAGGTTGCTCATCGGGATGCCCCAAGCGGAGGTGGCCGACTTCTGTACCAGCGTTCTCGGACCCCTCGAGGAGCACGATCGGACGCGCGGGACGAGCCTCGTCGAGACGCTCGAGACATTCCTGGCCGCCCGCAATGCCGCTCTTGCCGCGCGCCTGCTGTACCTCCACTACAACACGCTGAAGAATCGCCTGGCCAGGATCGAGGAGTTG
>JALYPW010000183.1 GCA_030856145.1 Chloroflexota bacterium
GGAGTGACCCGAACGCGAAGCGCCGTCGGCGACGAGTTGACGTTGTCGTCCGCGCCTCCGCCCCGTTTGACCGGGACGGCGTGGCCGGCCTGTCGATGCGGCGACTCGCCGACGAGCTCGGAGTCGGAACGATGTCGATCCAGGCACGACCAGCTACCTGATGCGGTTCCTCGTCGAAGACTTCGAGTCGGGTTCCAGCGGCTCTCCGACGGAGGCGCTGCGCTTCTCGAATCGCGACGGGATAGTGGCAGGCCGGCGCGAGTGTCCCCGACCGGTTCAGTTGCCGGCGGTTGGGGGGAAACCGCGACGATCGCCAGCATCGGGGACCCGACCATTGTAGGCCGGTGGGTGATCCGTTGGCCACCCTCCCTGGCACGTCGCCGCGGTCCGCAGAACCGACGGGCCCGCTCAACCCGCGGAGACGGGCTCCGGCAACGTGATGCCTGCCTCTGACGCGAGGAGGGCGGCCTTGTCGGTCCGCTCCCACGGCAGGTCGAGGTCCGGCCGGCCGAAGTGCCCGTACGCCGCGGTCTGGCGGTAGATCGGGCGGCGCAGGTCGAGGGCCGCGATGATCGACGCGGGGCGGAGGTCGAAGTGGCGCTCGATCAGGCGCTGGAGATCCTCGTCGGGCAGCTTCCCGGTCCCGAACGATTCGACCGAGAACGAGATGGGCCGGGCGATCCCGATGCCGTACGCGATCTCGACCTCGAACCGGTCGGCCAGTCCGGCGGCCACGACGTTCTTCGCGACCCACCGCGCGGCGTAGGCAGCCGAGCGGTCGACCTTCGTCGGATCCTTGCCGCTGAACGCTCCTCCACCGTGGCGCGCCATCCCGCCGTAGCTGTCGACGATGATCTTGCGACCGGTCAGGCCGGCGTCGCCCATCGGCCCGCCGGTCACGAATCGCCCGGTCGGGTTGACGTGCATGACCGGGTCGGTGTCGCGCAGCTCGGTCGGGATCGTCGGCAGGATCACCGCCTCGACGATCTCGCTGCGGAGCCGCTCGGATCGGACGTCCGGGTCGTGCTGGGCCGAGACCACGACCGTCCGGACCCGCTTCGCGACACCGCGCTCGTATTCGACGGTGACCTGAGTCTTGCCGTCAGGGCGGAGGTAGGGCAGCTGGCCCGACTTGCGGACCTCGGCCAGGCGACGGGCCATCCGGTGGGCGAGCGCGATCGGGAGCGGCATCAGCTCCGGCGTCTCGCGGCAGGCGAAGCCGAACATCATCCCCTGGTCGCCGGCGCCGAGCTCATTGGCGGCGGCGTCATCGCGGACCTCGAGGGCGGCGTTCACGCCCTGGGCGATGTCCGGCGACTGGCCCTTGACCGAGACGAGCGTGCCGCACGTCTGGTAGTCGAAGCCGTACTCGGCCTTCGTGTAGCCGATGTCGCGGACGGTCTCGCGGACGATCGTCTGGAAGTCGATGTAGGTGTTCGTCGTGATCTCGCCGAGGACCATGACGAGACCCGTCGTGGTCGCTGTCTCGCAGGCGACGCGGGCGTTGGGGTCGTCGCGGATGATCGCGTCGAGGATCGCGTCGGAGATCTGGTCGCACATCTTGTCGGGATGACCCTCGGTCACCGATTCCGAGGTGAACAGGTACTGCGACGCGTCAACGATGCTGGTCATGCGAGCCCTCAGCGATGGTTCCCGGCGAGCGTAGCATGCAGTCGGGCGACGGCTCCCCGACTAGACTCCGCGGGTGACCCTCGACGCGGACCAGCTCGCGACCACCGACCCGGCGACGCTCGACGCGGCCGATCCGCTGGAGCCCTTCCGGCGGCGCTTCGTGATCCCCGATCGGCGCATCGTCTACCTCGACGGCAACTCGCTCGGCCGGCCGCCGCTGGCCGCCCTCGAACGCCTCGGCCGAGTCGCGGCCGAGGAATGGGCGGGCCGCCTGATCCTGGGCTGGGACGAGTGGCTGACCGCACCGCGCCGGGTCGGCGACCTGCTCGGCACGGAACTGCTCGGAGCCGAGGCCGACGAGGTCGCGATCTGCGACTCGACCACCGTCAACTTCTTCCGACTGGCGAGCGCGGCGCTCGACGCCCGACCCGGCCGCCGGTTCATCGTCACCGACCGGGCCAATTTCCCGACCGATCGATACGTCCTCGACGGCCTCGCCCGTGACCGCGATCGCGAGATCGCCTGGCTCGATCCGGACCCGATCGACGGTCCGACGCTCGCCGACGTCGAGTCGGCGCTGGCGGCTCATGACGGCGACGTGGCCCTCGTCACCCTGAGCCACGTCAACTATCGCTCGGCGGCGATCGCCGATCTGGCGGCGATCACCGCCCGCGCTCACGACGCCGGCGCGCTCGTCCTGTGGGACCTCTCCCACTCCGCCGGAGGGATCCCGGTGAACCTCGCCCGCCACGGCGTCGACCTTGCCGTCGGCTGCACGTACAAGTACCTGAACGGTGGACCGGGAGCACCTGCCTACCTCTACATCCGGCGCGACCTCCAGGCGACGCTCCGGAACCCGATCCAGGGCTGGTTCGGCCAGGCTGACCAGTTCGAGATGGGTCAGGGCTTCCGGCCGGCCGACGGGATCGCCGGCTGGCTGACCGGGACGCCGGGGATCCTCGGCCTGGCGGCGGCCGAGGAGGGGATCCGCCTGTCGGCCGAGGCCGGGATCGAAGGGATCCGGGCCAAGGGGATCGCGCTGACCGAGTACGCGATCGCGCTCCATGACGCGTGGCTCGCCCCGCGCGGGTTCACGCTCGGCAGCCCGCGCGACGCCGCCCGCCGCGGCTCCCATGTATCCGTGCGCCGACACGATGCCCGCGAGTTGACGCGGGCACTCATCGCCGCCGGCGTCGTTCCGGACTTCCGTGCGCCGGACTCGATCCGCCTCGGGCTCTCGCCGCTGACCACCTCGTTCAGCGACGTTGCGCGTGGACTGGCCGTGCTCGCCGACCTGGCCGACTCGCGGGCGACCGATTCGCCCGACTAGGCCTCCATCCGGAGCTCCTCGAGGTCGAGATCGCGCTCGACCCGGCGGAAGATCTCGTCGGAGATCGCCGCTCGGTCGCGCAGGGCGAGCAGAGCCTCGCGCTCGGCAACGAGGATCGCGAGCCGGATCTGGCGGTGCTCGAGCAACTCCTGCTCGGCCGCCGCGGCGGCCTCGTCCTCGTCCTCCTGTTCGTGGCGGAGCTCGGCGTGGTGCGTGCGGTGGCCGTATTGCGCCCGGAGGGTTTCGATCAGGTCGCCATGACCGGGCCACTGCCGGCTGAGGTCCTCGATCCGGGCGGTTGCGGCCTCGGCCGCGACGGCCCGAGCGTAGGCCTCCTCCTTGCCCTCGCCGCGGGCACCGTCGTCGATCCCGAGTCGATGGATGAGAACCGGCAGGGTCAGGCCCTGACCCACGAGGGTCGCGAGGATCACCGCGAACGTCAGGAAGATCAGGAGGTCACGTTCCGGGAAGTCGGCCGGCAGGGCGAGAGCAGCGGCCAGGGACACGACGCCGCGCATCCCAGCCCAGGCCACGATCGCGACGTTCCGGATCGGCGGGTGCGGATCCGCCTCGTTGTCGCGGATCCGCGGAATGAGCCGTGGCAGATATGTGGCCGGGAACACCCACACGATCCGGGCGACGATCACCGTCAGCGAAATCGCCACCGCCAGGCCAAGCAGCTCCGTCGGCGAGCGGCCGGCGAGTCGATTGAGCGCCTGTGGCAGGCTCAGCCCGATCAGGATGAACACCGATCCGTTGATGAGGAACAGGAAGATCTGCCAGGCGGCGACGCCGGACAAGCGGACGCTCGAGCTCAGCGCCCGGGGCGCATGTCGCCCGACCCAGATCCCCGCCACCACCGTCGCGAGAACGCCCGACAGGCCGAGCTGTTCCGCGGGGAGGTACGCCGCTGCCGGGGCGAGGAACGTGAGGACGACCGAGAAGACGTCGTCGTCGATCCGCCGGACGAGGAGCGCGACGGCATGGCCGATCGCCAGGCCCAGGATGACCCCGCCGATCGACGCGACCAGGAACGTGCCCCCGGCCTCGACCAGGGAGAACGTGCCCGTCGCCGCGGCTATCACGGCAAAGCGGTAGGCGACGAGCGCGGTCGCGTCGTCGAGCAGACTCTCGCCCTCGAGGATCGTGACCATCCGGCGGGGCACGCCGAGCCGCTGGAAGACCGCCGTCGCGGCGACAGCGTCGGGCGGAGCAACGATTGCGCCGAGGGCGAAGGCGGCCGCCCAGCCCATCGTCGGAATCAACCAGTGGGCAACGACCGCGACGACGCCGGTCGTGAACAGCACCAGGCCAACGGCCAGCAACCCGATCGGTCGGACGTTCGCCTTGAGGTCGCGGATCGAGGTGAAGTAGCCGGCCCCGAACAGGATCGGCGGCAGGAACAGCAGGAAGACCAGGTCCGGTTCGAGCTCGACGACGGGGAGACCGGGGAGGAACCCGACCGCGAGGCCGCCGACGACGAGCAGAACCGGATACGGCAGGGCGAGTCGCCGGGCGACGACCGCAAGGAACGTCGCCGCGATCAGGAGGACGAGGACGATCTCGATCGTCGCCGCCGAAGCGCTGTCACCCGTCGAGGCGCTGGCGATCGGGCCGGTCCCGGACACGCCGAGGTCGACGGCCCCGGTCCGGATCGCGGCGACGACGGCGGTCACGCGCCCGCTGCGCCTCGGATGACCCCGCTGTCGGTCCCGGCGGCCCCGCCAGGAAACTCGATCCCGACCGGCTCGATCGCGTCAGCCGGCGTGAAGCCGAAGACCTGGCCGTAGAACGACAGCTCCGCTTCGAACGAGCGGATGACGTTGGCCGCGCTCCGGAACCCGTGATCCTCGCCGGGGAACAGCAGGTAGGCGTGGGGCAGGTGGCGCTCCCACAGGACGTCGACGATCTGCTCCGCCTGGGCGGGCGGCACGATCCGGTCGTCGGCTCCCTGGAGGATCAGGACCGGGCACGAGATCCGGTCGGCGAAGTTCAGCGGCGAGCGATCGTGGTAGCGCTGCTTCTCGGCCGGATACGGGCCGACCAGCCGATCGAGATAGCGCGACTCGAATTTGTGGGTCTCCTTGACGAATGTCTCGAGGTCGCCGATCCCGAAATAGCTCGTCCCGGCCGAGAAGGCGTCGCTGAACGTGACCGCGCAGAGCGTCGTGTAGCCGCTGGCGCTGCCGCCCCGGATCGCGAGCTGCCCGCCGTCGACGATCCCCTGCTCGGCCAGCCAGCGCGCGCCCGCGACGCAGTCGGCCAGGTCCACGACGCCCCACTCACCCTCGAGGCGCTTGCGGTAGTCGCGGCCGTAGCCGGTCGAACCGCCGTAGTCCACGTCGAGGACCGCGAAACCGCGACTCGTGAAGAGCTGGGTCCCGATCGCGAAGGCGGTCGATGCCTGGGCCGTCGGGCCGCCATGGCTGGTCACGATCAGCGGCGGCAGCGCGTCGTCAGGGCCACGCTGGGTCCGGTTGGTCGGGCGGTAGAGGATCCCGAACGCGGTTCGCTCGCCGTCGGTCGGGAATTCGACCGGCTCGCCGAGCGACGCGTCGGCGGGGTCGACCTCGAGGGTTGACGACGCGCGGAGGACCGTGGTCAGCCCGCTTGCGAGATCGAGCTCGACAATCGCCCACGGCCGATCCGGCGCCGCGGCCCGGACAACGGCCGTCCCACCGTCGACCGTGACGTAGCTGATCTCGGTGAACGGCAGGTCGAAGGGCGTGGCCGTGCCCTCGGGGGCGATCCGGTACAGGCGGTCGCGGCCGCCGCCACGGCCAACGGCGACGATCGTCCCGTCGCCAGCGAACGCGTAGTTCGACAGCGCGAACACCCAGTCGGGGAAGGCGAACTCGGCCTCGAGCGGTTCGCTCGCCCGCTCAACCCGTCCGTCGCCGGCCAGTCGGAACAGGTTCATCCAGCCGTCGGGCTCGGCAACGAAGTGGAGCACGCCATCGGGCGACCAGCGCGGCTGGGCGATCCAGTCACTCGGGCTGCCGGCAACGACGCGCTCGTGAGTCGGGCTCCCGGCGGCGTCGAGAACGGCCACGACGAGTTCGGTCCCGTCCCACGGCAGGTTCGGATGACTCCAGCGGAGCCAGGCAAGCCGTTGGCCGTCGGATGCGAGGCGGGGCGCAGCGAAAAAGTCCGAGCCCGCCGCGATGACCGACACCGTGCCGTCATCGAGGCTGATCGCGACCAGCGCGTTCTCGGCCTCGCCCTGGCCGGCAAGCGTGTCCGGGTCGTGGTCCTCGCGCACGGCAATGAGCCGATTGCGCGCTCGGTCGTGGCAGATGTCCGCGAAGCGCCACGCCCGGCCTTCCGGCGTCAACGGCTCGAGGACGCCCGGGGCCGTCACGCGATGGAGGCGTCCGGTCGCGAAGTCCGACACGACGACGAGGTCGCCGTCGACGACGATCGCCCCGCCGCCGTACTCGTGGACCCGGCACCGCGCGTTGAACCCCTCGGGCGTGAGCCGGGTCAGCGTCCCGTCGGTTTCACGCCGGACGAGGACCTGCCGGCCGCCCTCCTCGGCTCGACCCTCCAACCACCAGCGCCGGCCGTCGGCCGCCCCGATCTCGCCGAAGGACACGGCGCCCTTCGCCAGCAGCTCGATCGCGAACGGCGACTCCCAGGCGCCGTACGGCGCAATCTGTTGTTCGTTCATCGAAACGGGTTCTCCACGGCGACCGATCCGTACGTTCGACCGTCGCCGAGATCCTCGGTCAGGAGTCGCGAGCAACCGGCGGCCTGGGCCGTGCACACGATCAAGGCGTCCCAGTAGGACAGGTCCCACGCGACGGACCCCTCGAGGGCTCGCGCCACGAGGTCGCCGTCGATCGCCAGGACCTCGAGGTCAAGCAGGTGGGCGGCGCGCCTGCGGGCGTCGTCCTTCCTGCGACCGCCGCCGAGCGCCCGGCTGGCGACGACGAAGAACTCGCCGACCACCTGGGTGGAGATCACCGGGTCGATCGAGGCGAGGAGCTCCTGGGCGATCCGCTGCTTGTCCGGCTCGGCGTCGTCCACCGCATACACGAAGACATTGGTGTCGACGAACGCCCTACTCGTCATAGAGCTCGGCGCGTGTCCATGTCCGGCCCTCGGGACCGCTGCCGAAGCCGCCCTGCCGGGCCAGCTCGAGGAAGCCGTCGATCGGGCGGGGTGTCGGGCGATCGGGCTCAGCGGCCGCGTAGCGCTGGAGCTGGCCGCGAACGACTGCGTTGACCGACGTATTTTCACGGATCGCCCGGATCCGGGCCCGCTTCAGGACGTCGGGATCGATCGAGATCGTCAGGTTCGCCATGTAACCAGTGTAACACGAGACTCGTGCAGCACGAGTCTCGTGTATCCCCGGTCAGGTCCCGTGCTGCCACGAGGTGACGTACGCCTTCTGCTCGGCGGTCATCTCGTCGAGGGTGATCCCGAGGGCGGCCAGCTTGAGCCGGGCGACCTCGGCGTCAATTGCCTCGGGCACGACGTAGACCTGGGGCGTGAGCTCGGCGTGGTGCTGGACGACGTACTCCGCCGATAGCGCCTGGTTGGCGAAGCTCATGTCCATGACCGCCGCCGGGTGGCCCTCGGCCGCGCCCAGGTTCACGAGGCGGCCCTCGGCCACGAGATTGATCTTCTTGCCCCCGAGATCGAACTCCTGGACATTCTCGCGGGCGTCACGGACGTGGCCCTCGGCCATCTCGCGGAGCGCCGTGAGGTCCAGCTCGGCGTCGAAGTGGCCGGAGTTGGCCATGACCGCGCCCTCCCGCATCACGGCGAAGTGCTCGCGCCGGAAGACGTTGACGTTGCCGGTCGCGGTCACGAACAGCTGGCCCCACGGCGCGGCCTCGCCGACGGTCATCACCCGGAAGCCGTCCATCAGCGCCTCGAGAGCGCGGATCGGATCGACCTCGACGACCGCGACGTGGGCGCCCATCCCGTCCATCCGCGACGCGATCCCCTTGCCGACCCAGCCGTAGCCGGCGATCACGACGTTGCGTCCGGCGAGAAGGATGTTCGTCGCCCGCAGGATTCCGTCGATCGTGGATTGGCCGGTCCCGTAGCGGTTGTCGAAGAGGTGCTTGGTCTGGGCCTCGTTGACCGCCACGACCGGGAAGCCGAGGGCATCATCGGCGGCCATCGCCTTGAGCCGAATGACGCCGGTCGTCGTCTCCTCGGTCCCGGCGAGGACCTCCTTGACCTGGTCCGGCCGCTCGCGGTGGAGGAGCGCCACGAGGTCGCAGCCGTCGTCCATCGTGATCTGCGGCTTCGCGTCGGCGACGGCATTGAGGTGGGCGTAGTACGTGTCCCCGTTCTCGCCGCGTCGGGCGAACGTGGCGATCCCGTACTCGGCGACGAGGGCGGCCGCGACGTCGTCCTTCGTGGACAGCGGGTTCGAGGCGGCAAGGTAGACCTCGGCGCCGCCGGCCTTCAGGGTCCGCATCAGATTGGCGGTCTCGGTCGTGACGTGGAGGCACGCCCCAATCCGGATCCCGGCGAGCGGCCGCTCGCGCTCGAAGCGCTCGCGGATCTGGCGCAGGACGGGCATCTCGCGCTCGGCCCATTCGATCCGCCGGATCCCCTCGGACGCAAGGCCGAGGTCGGTCACGTCGTGGGCGGGCAACGCATCGGTGGCGCCGATCGGGGCCGTGTCGGTGTCGGTCATCGGGTCAACTCTCCCTGCGGGTGAAGAAGCGGCGAAGCGGTGCCGTGAAGTCCGGCCACGGCGATCCGAGGCGATGGGCAAGGCGCTCCTCGAACCGGACGTGCTCGACATAGCCGAGCCGCCGGTAGGCCTGGAGCGCCGGTGGATTATCGGAGCGGACGTTGAGGACGACCTGGTCGCAGGTCCGCAACAGCTCCGCGGTGACCGCTCCGGTCGCCGCCGTCGCGTGGCCCCGGCCGCGATGGTCGAGATGGGTCAGGACGTTGCCGACGACCGCGATCCGGGCCTGGCGGCTGACCACGTGGGTCCCGGCCGCGGCCACCAGCCGGCCGCCGGCGCGAATCCCGAAGTAGACGCCGTCGGCGATGGCCGACGATGGAAGCCACGACGCGAAACCGAGCTGGTACAGCCGGTTGAGCTCGCCGATGTCCGACGGGAGCAGGCGCCGGACGTCGGCCGGGACGGGGCGGAACCGGGCGCGATCGACCCACATCCGGACCATCTGAGGACCCGCGTCGAGGCGATAGACGGCCTCGACCGCCGGGAGAGCCTCGGGCAGGACCGCGACATACGCCGCGCGAGGCCGGACGATGTCGCGCAGGATCGCCTCGATCCCCTCGGGCAGGCCCATGGCGAACAGCGGCTGAGGCGTGAGCCCGGAGTACTCGAGGGCGAGGGCGACGAGCCGGTCGCCGTCGTAGGCCCCGCCCCAGCGGGTCTTCGCGAACTCCTTGTCCTCGAGGTCGCAGATTGCGTAGGCGGCGAGGAGGCGGTCCACGTCGAGGAAGCGCCGGAGCTCGGATCGATCGATGACCGGACGTGCGGCCAGGCGGCGGGTCCGACGATCGGTCGCAGCGACGCTTGCCATCAGGCCCGGGCTCCCGGGCTGACCGACGGGGCGGGCGGGATGGAGGTGGCGTCGGCTCCGTCGGCCGGCGGCGCGGTCGGATCGGCCCCGAGGGCGGGAC
>JALYPW010000204.1 GCA_030856145.1 Chloroflexota bacterium
CGTCTGGCCCGGCAGCGACCCGCCGCCGACGGCTGACTCGACCGCGACGACATCGAGATCCGACCGGCCGGCCTCCGCTGCCACGCGCTCCACGATCCACGCGGCCCGGGCGCGCAGGCCCTCGGGATCGAGGGCGATCATCTGCCAGACGGGGATGTCCCGTGTCGCCCGGCCGGCGCGGTAGATCGCGAGCGTGGCGGCGACGCCGGCGAGGATCGCCTTGTCCGGCCGGACCGCCCGGGCCAACGGGTCGCGCCGCAGACGGGCGACGAGATCCGCCCGGCCCACGATCAGGCCCGCCTGCGGTCCGCCGACGAGCTTGTCGCCGCTGAACAGGACGAGGTCGGCGCCCTGCCCGAGGCGCTCGCGTGGGGTTGGCTCGCCGTCCAGACCGAACGTCTCCGTGTCGAGGAGCGCGCCCGAGCCGAGGTCGTCGATGACGATCGCGCCATGGCGGTGGGCGACGGCGGCGACCTCGGCAGGATCGGGCGACTCGGTGAACCCGCTGATCGCGAAGTTCGAGGGGTGGACGCGCAGGACGACGCGCGCGCTGCCGTCCGCGAGCGGGGCCGCGAAGTCGGCGGCTCGAGTCCGGTTCGTCGTCCCGATCTCGATCAGGCGGACGCCGGCACGGGCGATCACGTCGGGGATCCTGACCCCGCCGCCGATCTCGACGAGCTCGCCACGGGACACAACGACCGCCCCGCGCCGCCCGGCCAGCCCGACCACAAGGGCGAGGGCGGCCGCGTTATTGGTCACGACCATGGCGTCGTCGGCGCCGGTCAGCGCGACGAGGTGATCCTCCGCCTGGCGATAGCGCGGGCCCCGCCGGCCGCTCGCCTCGTCGAGCTCGAGATAGCCGTACGAGCGGGCCGCCTGGGTCGCAGCCAGGCGGGCGGCGCGCGGCCACGGCGCCCGCCCGAGGTTCGTGTGCAGGATCACGCCGGTGGCGTTGATCACGTGGGGCGGCACCGTCAGACCGGGATCGCCGAGCTGCTCCAGCCGGTCGAGGACCGCGTCGGCGAGATCGGCCTCGGTGGACTGGGGAGCGCCGGCCGCGAGACGTTGCCGCTCCTCGTCGATCACCTCCCGGACGAGCGTCGCGAGTGCGGCCGGTTCGGAGACCTCGACGTCGGCCGCCGCGAGGATCGACAGGAGCCGGTTGACGCTGGGAGGTCGGGGTCGAGCGTCGGTCGTCATCGAACCTCCGGCGGCGTGGGCCGAGTCGCCGGCCCATGCGGTGGCGGGAGCGCATGGGAGTCGAACCCACCACGCCGCGCCAAGCGCAGCGTCACCGGTTTTGAAGACCGGGAGACCCACCGGGACCCAACCACTCCCTCGGGGGCGATGGTAGCGCCGATGAGTTCGGTCGAGCTCCGCCGTCTTCATGGTTGGCGCCGACGAAGCCGCGTTCACGGGGCCTCGCCGGCGCCTCCGGCCGTCCGGCCTATCATCGGGCGATGCCGTCCCTCGACACCCTGGCGCCTCGGTCCGACGTCCGCCTGACCGAGCTGACCGACTGCGGCGGCTGCGCGTCGAAGCTCGGGGCGGATCTCCTCGCCGACGCGCTGCGCGGCCTGGGCGCCGGTGGACCGGGCGGGTCCGAGCCGGACGAGCTGATCGCGGGCCTGGAGCGGGCCGACGACGCGGCCGTCTACCGGATCAGCGACGAGCTCGCGATCATCGGCACGCTCGACTTTTTCCCGCCCCTCGTGGACGACGCCCGGACTTTCGGCGAGATCGCGGCCGCGAACGCATTGAGCGATGTGTTCGCGATGGGTGGCCGCGTTCTGTTCGCGTTGTCGATCGCCGCGTTCCCCGAGGACCTGCCGGGGGACACGCTGGCGGACGTCTTCGAAGGCGCTGCATCCAAGGTCCGCGAGGCCGGCGGGACGCTCGCCGGCGGCCACACGATCCGAGACCCGGAGCCGAAGTACGGGCTGGCCGTGATCGGCGCGGCGCACCCGGATCGGCTCCTCCGCAAGGGCGGTGCGCGGCCCGGCGACGTCCTGATCCTGACGAAGAGGATCGGGACCGGGTTGCTGGTCAGTGGCCGACGCCAGGGCCGGACGTCGGACGACGATCTGGCCGGTGCGATCGACCAGATGCGCGCTCTCAACCGGGCCGCTTCGGAGGTTCTCGTCGAGCACGGAGTCGCCGGGGCGACGGACGTGACGGGCTTCGGACTGCTCGGCCACGGGCTCGAGATGGCCCGGGCGTCCGGGACGCGGTTCGTGTTCGAGGCGGCGGCGCTGCCGGCCCTTGCGGGCGCCACCGAGCTTGCGGCGGCCGGGCTCGAGACCGACGGCGCCGCCCGCAACCGGCGCTTCGCCCTGCCATCGCTCACTCTCGCCGACGACGTCGCCCCGGAGCTTGTCGCCCTGGCCCACGACCCGCAGACGTCGGGCGGCCTGCTCGCGGCGATCCCGGCGGATCGGCTCGACGCCGTCCGGTCCGGGCTGTTCGGCGCGGGCGTGGATCACTGGCTCATCGGGCGGGTCGAGGCGCCCCGCGCCGACGGAGCCGCGGGCGTCGCACTCGAGTGATCGTCGCGCTGATCCCGGCTCACGACGAGGCGCCCCGGATCGGAGCGGTCATCGCCGCTGCGCGCGCGCACCTCGCGGTGGTCGTGGTCGACGACGGATCGAGCGACGCGACCGCGTCGGTCGCCCGCGCGGCTGGGGCGACGGTCATCGAGCAGCACCCGAATCAGGGCAAGGGCGCGGCGCTCCGGGCCGGCTTCCGGACGGCTCTCGACAACGGCGCCGAGGCAATCCTGACGCTCGACGCCGACGGCCAGCACGATCCGGCGGAGATTCCCCGTTTCCTCGACGCCTGGGCTGCGCCG
>JALYPW010000224.1 GCA_030856145.1 Chloroflexota bacterium
ACGCCGGCGTGCCGGACGCCGGCGCCAACGCCGCGCGGGCGAGTCCGGCGGGGCGGGCGCGGGGCGGCTGTCTCGACACGATCGAGAGGCCGCCACGCGAATGGCGGATGGGCTGTTGCGCGCTCACGTGCCACCACGATGCGCTCGCCGGGTCAATGCCGTCACATGCCCGTGGTCCTCCGCCCGCCTGTCGAATGTACCGGCCGGGGCAGGCCCTAGGTCCCGGAGGCGGCGCCTGTCGAGGCGATCGGGATCCGGTCCGGCTGCCCGCCGCGGACCGTTGGGTGGCCGGCCGCCCGCCACGCGGTCACGCCGCT
Organism: Chloroflexota bacterium; assembly: GCA_030856145.1. Taxonomy (GTDB): domain Bacteria; phylum Chloroflexota; class Limnocylindria; order Limnocylindrales; family CSP1-4; genus CF-46. Next base: position 318 of record JALYPW010000224.1, read on the forward strand.
CGACACCCATGAGACGTCGTCGAAGCCACCCAACCGAAGGATCGAGGCCGCGACGCTCGCCCGGAGCCCGGACGCGCAGATCGTCGCGATCGGACGGTTGCGGGGCAGCTCGGCGAGTCGGTCGGGCAGGGAGCCTGCGGTGATGTGGATGCTGCCCGGGACGTGGCCCGTCTCGTACTCGTTCGCCTGCCGGACGTCGATGACGAGCGGGCTGTCCGAGTGACCGGCGGCGGCCATGAGCCGGGCCAATTCGTCGACGTTGAGCCGGCCGCTCGACTCGAGCGGGCCGCCGCCGTCGGCCCACGTTCCGAAGCCGCCGCGGAGGTGGCCGAGGACGGCACCCTCGGCACCGATCCGGAGGGCCTGGCGGATCGCCTCGTCCCAATGGTCCGGGCGCTCGAGGATCAGGACCAGCTTGCGATCCGGATCCACCACCCAGCCGAGCCACGTCCCGAACGACGGCCCGAGCGGGACCGACTGCGAGTCAGGTGCATGACTGACCGCATGGTCCGCCGGCGGTCGAAGGTCGAGGACCAGGGCGCCGCCCGCGATCGCGTTCCGAACCGCCTCGAGCGACAGCGGCCGCGGCTCCGGGACCGTGCCGCCGAGGAGAGTCGGCCCGGCCTGGTTCGTCGGGCGCATCCGGGCAAAGTAGCGCGGCACCGCCGGCTGGCCACGGAGCAGCCGCTTCACGAACAGCTCGACGTCGGCGATCGCGACGAGCGCGTTGTGACGGCGCTCATAGCCGATCGTCGTCGTCGGGGTCGAGGCGATCCCGGTGGCACACAGCGAGCCCGCGCCGTGAGTCGGGTGGACGGCGACGTGGTCGTCGTGGGCGAGGACCACGTCATGGAGGGATCGGTGCATGTCGCGGGCGTAGGCGTCTGCGTGCTGCTCGCCGAGGAGGTCGGTGCGGCCGACCGCGCCGACGAGCAGCGACCCGCCGCTGAACAGGACTGCCGGGTCGTCGCCGCGGCCGGTGTCGGCGACCGCATAGGCAACGTGCTCGGGCGTATGGCCCGGCGTGTCGCGGCTCGTGAAGCGGAGCGCGCCGACCTCGAACGTGTCTCCATCGCGGACCGGGCCATGCTCATGGCGGAGCTCGGCCCCGGCACCGATCACGTGACGGGCGCCGGTCAGGGCGGCGAGCTCACGCCCACCCGAGACGTAGTCGTTGTGGAGGTGGGTCTCGACCACATGGCTGATCCGGACGTCGGCCTCGCGCGCAGCCGCGAGGTAGGCGTCCACGTCACGCCGCGGATCGACGACCGCGGCCACGCCTGCCGTCTCGTCGGCGATGAGGGTCGAGAGGTGGCCGAGGCCCTCGATCCGGAACTGGCGGATCAGCACGAATTGAGCGTACACCGGGAGTCGGCCGGCTCGCCCCGTCGCGGGGCAGGCTCGGGTGCGGCTCGTCCGCCAATCCGGCGCGGCGCACCGCGAGCTACATCATCACCAGGCCGCCGTCCACCGCCAGCACCTGGCCGGTGATGAACGCCGCGTCGTCGCTGGCAAGGAACGCGACCGCATTGGCGATCTCCTGGGGCGTCCCGAACCGGCCGAGCGGGGTCGCGGCGGTGATCTGAGCCTGGAGTGGCTCGGGCAGGTCGGCGGTGAGCTCGGTCAGGACGAAGCCCGGGGCCACGGCGTTGCAGGTGATCGAGCGCGAGGCGAGCTCCCGGGCGGTCGCCTTCGTCAGCCCGATGAGCCCGGCCTTGGCCGCGGAGTAGTTGGCCTGGCCGGTCTGGCCGGTCTGGCCACTGACCGAGGTGATGTTGATGATCCGGCCGCCCTTTGCCTTGAGCATCGGCCGGGTGACGGCCTTGGTCATGTAGAACGCGCCGAAGAGGTTCGTCTCCAGCACCTCCCGGAACGCCTCGACGCTCATTCGCATGATCAGGTCGTCGCGGGTGATGCCCGCGTTGTTGACGAGGATGTCAACCTTGCCGAATGCCTCGAGAACCGACTTCACGAGACCGTCGGCCGCATCGGCGTCGGACACGTCGGCCTGGACGGCGAGCGCCCGCCGGCCGAGCGCCTCGATCTCCCGCGCTGTTGCGGCGGCGGCCGCCTCGTTGCCCCGGTAGCTGAACGCGACGTCGGCGCCCTGACCGGCGAGGCGCAGGGCGATCGCCTTGCCGATCCCGCGCGAGCCGCCGGTGACGAGAGCGCTCTTCCCGGAGAGATCGATCATGCGTGCACCTCGGTCGGAGCCGGCTCGGGCTCGCCCGGGACGACGTCATCAAGGGGCACGTCGAGCGAGCCCGGACGGTTCATCAGCGCGCTGAGAGCCTCGGGGATCGGGTCCACCGAGTTCCAGTCGACCGGCAGCCGGACGGTCACGTCCTCGGGGTTGACCGCGGCATCCCCGGCGAGGCCTCGGGCCGGATCGGCCGTCCATTCGATCGTGACCGCGCCGCTCGTGAACCCGGCTCCGAACGCCACGATCGTGACGTTGTCGCCGATCTTGACCCGACCCTCGTTGACCGCCTCGGCCAGGGCGATCGGGACGGACGCGGCCGAGGTGTTGCCGTACTTGTCGAGGTTGACGAACATCCTGTCCATCGGCAGGTCCAAACCCTTGGCCACCGCCTCGATGATCCGGATGTTCGCTTGGTGGGGGATGAACAGGTCGATATCGGACGGGTCGAGGCCGGACCGCCGGATCGACTCGAGGGCGGTCGTCGCCATCGTCTTCGTCGCGAACCGGTAGGTCTGGTTTCCCTCCATCCGGACGTAGTGCTCGCCGCGCGAGATCGTGCCCGCCGACGGCGGCGCTTTCGAGCCGCCGGCCGGGAGCCAGATCATGTAGGCGCCCTGGGGCTCTGTCGTCATCTCGATCCCGAGCGCGCCGCCGGGCTCGTCGGAGGTCGACAGGACGACGGCCCCGGCACCATCGCCGAAGAGGATGCAGGTGGCCCGGTCGGTGTAGTCGAGGAAGCGGGTCAGGAGCTCCGCCCCGATGACCAGGACGTGCTTCGCGAGGCCTGCCTGGATGTACGCCTGGGCCGTGGCGAAGGCGTAGACGAACCCGCTGCAGGCAGCCATCACGTCGAACGCGGTCGCCCTGGTGTTGCCGATCGCCTCCTTGACGAGCGCCGCTGTCGACGGCATCCAGTAGTCAGGCGTGAGGGTCGCGAGCAGGATCAGGTCGATGTCGTCGGGCTCGAGACCGGCCGTGCGAATTGCCCGAAGACCAGCGACCGCGGCCATCGAAGCCGTTGTTTCATGAGCGGCAGCAACACGTCGCTCTCGAATCCCCGTCCGCGATCGGATCCACTCGTCGTTGGTGTCGACGATCTTCTCGAGATCCGCGTTCGTCAGGACCTGGGACGGCGCGTAGCGGCCCCAGCCGGTGACGTGGGCTCGGTGCATCGCCGGCGCGCCGGAGGTCTCGTTCATAGGGGCTCCACCTCGATCAATGGCTGCTTCGCCTTGACCAGGGCTCCGCTCTCCGGAACAACCCGGACCACCCGCCCGGCGAGGTCGGACTTGATCTCGTTGAACAGCTTCATCGCCTCGATCAGGCCGATCACCTGGCCGACGGCCAGCTCCCGCCCGACCGCGACGAACGGCGCCGAACCGGGGGCCGGCGAGCTGTACCAGACACCGGTCAGGGGGGCCTTGACGCTCGGTCGGGACGGCGCGTCGGCGGCACCGGACGGGCCGCCCGCGGGCGCCGCGGCAGGACCGGGAGTCGACACGGGCACCGCCCCCGCAG
>JALYPW010000264.1 GCA_030856145.1 Chloroflexota bacterium
GGATAGCCCTCGGCGCCGAGGGCACGATCGAGATCCGAGAGCCCACCGACACCGAGGATCCGGCCTTCCCAGATCGCGATCGCCGGCGCGTCGGCCATCGCCGGGCCGCCCATGTCGTCGGCGGTCAGCCGACCGACCGCCGCCTGCTCGGAGCCCATCCGCGGCCCGCCGGCCATCGTGACGATCTCGGCCGCCCCGACGACCAGGAGGCCGGGCAGCTTCGGCGCGTCGCGGCCGCCGGCGATGAGCCGGAGGGTCACGGCGGAGTCGGCTCGGGCGTGACCGTCCGCGCAGCATCGAGGCGGAGCTCGAGCGCCTGGAGCGGGCTGAAGTCGCGCAGCCGGAGGAAGGCCGCCGCGGCGGCCAGGCGCTCCTCCACCGGCGCGTCACGGGGCGCCTCGACATGGTCGGCGACGTCGAGGAAGGCAGCCAGCGGGGCGAGCCCGATCAGCTCCGACTCGTAGAGCTCGATGCCGTCCTCGGCGGCCTCAGCCCGGACCGTCTCCCAGACCCGCCAGATCGGGGTCGTCCGGAAGTCGAGGATGTTCATCGACACCTGGGCGCGGCTCGGGAGCGGATCTCCGCGCTCGGACTCCTCGACGGAGAAGCCGTTGGCCTGGAGCCTGGGCAGGCCGCCGCCGGACTCGCGAACGCGCCGCGCGATCCGCTTGGCGAGCTCGACGTCGTCACTCGCGAGATTGATGTTGTAGGCGATCAGGAACGGGCGGGCCCCGACCGCGACCGCGCCCGCCGACGGGTGCATCCGGGCCGGCCCGAGGTCCGGCTCGCGACCGTTCTGACCGATCTCGACCTTGAGCCCCTCGTACTGGCCCCGGCGCACATCGGCCAGCTTGATCCGATCGCCGCGCCGAGCCGCCTGGGCGTACAGGTAGACCGGCAGGTCGAAGGTATCGGCGAGGCGGGCGCCGAAGAAGCGTGCCAGCGCGACTGCCTCGTCCATCGTCGTGTCGGCCAGCGGCACGAACGGAATGACATCGACCGCACCGATCCGGGGGTGCTCGCCCCAGTGCCCGTCCATGTCGATCTCGCGGATCGCGCCATCGACCAGGCGCTCGAGCGCGTCGCTGACGGCGCCGGCCGGTCCGGCCAGCGTGAAGACCGAGCGGTTGTGGCTGGCATCGCTTGTCCGGTCGAGGAGGTGAACGCCGGGCACGGAGACGATTGCCGCGGCCAGGCGCTCGACGACGTCGAGGCGCCGGCCCTCCGACACGTTCGGGACCGATTCGACGAGCCGATCGGCGAGGGGCGGAGGCAGGTCGGACATCGCACGCATCGTGCCACGGTTGGCCCGGCGAGGACGACCGACCCTGCACGACCGCCGCCGCGCCGCCGCCGCCGCGCCGCCGCCGCGCCGTGAGTTGACATTGACTAACGCGTGTTAGATCGTAAGCTAACGCCGACCAGTCGAGCGACGGCCTCATCAGCCCGACGCGCGGCTCCATCCCAGCCTGCCCGAGGTGTCGCTTGGCCGCGTCGACAGCGCCCCGTCGAAGCCTGTTCCGCCACCCGAACTACCTGAAGCTGTGGTCCGCGGCGACGCTCTCCCTGTTCGGGACGCAGCTCAGCCAGATTGCGATCCCGTTCATCGCCGCGGTCGTGCTCCAGGCATCGCCGGGCGAAGTCGGCCTGTTGACCACGGTCGAGTTCCTGCCGTTCCTCCTGTTCACCCTGCCGGCCGGCGTCTGGGTGGATCGGTTTTCGAAGAAGCGGATCCTCGTCATCGGCGACCTCGGCCGGGCGCTGATGCTCCTGTCGATCCCCGTCGCCGCCGTCCTGGGCGGCCTCACGATGGTGCAGCTCTACATCGTCGGCTTCGGGATCGGTGTCATGACCGTCTTCTTCGATGTCGCCGATCAGTCGTACCTGCCGACGATCCTCGAGCGTGACGAGCTCGTCGAGGGCAACTCCAAGCTCCAGATCAGCCAATCGTCGGCCCAGATTCTGGGCCAGCCGCTCGGCGGTGGAATCATCGCCCTCGTCGGCGCGCCGGTGGCGATCCTGGTCGACGCGATCAGCTACATCGGATCGGCCGGGCTCATCCTCTGGATCCGGGAGACGGGCCGCCGACTCAGGCGCCCGATCGGCGCAGCGGCGAGCGGCGGATCGGCGGGCGGCCCGGCGGGTGGCTCAGCGACGGCTGCCGCGACCGAGGCGGAGGAGTCGACCGCGTCCCCGATGGCCGGGGCCTCGGTCAGCGCCGAGGCACGCGCCGCCGATGCTGACGCACTGGCGGCCGATGCCGAAGCGACGGGCCCGCGCCCAGGAATGCGCAGCCAGATCGCTGACGGCCTGCGCTTCATCTTCGGCCACGAGTACCTCGGCAACATCGCCGCCACGACCGCGACCTCGAACCTGTTCGGCAACATCGGCTTCGCGATCTTCCCCGTCTTCGTCTACCGCGAGCTCCAGATGTCGCCGGCCGCAGTCGGCGCGATGGGCGGACTCGGCGGCGCGGGCGTGCTGATCGGCGCCCTGATCGCGAGCCGCGTTCAGGCCCGCTTCGGCGTCGGCAGGACGATCATCCTGACCTCCGCGCTGTTCGGGCCCGTCAATCTCCTGATCCCGCTCGCGACCCCCGACGTGGCCCTCCTCTTCCTGTCGGCGTCGATCTTCTTCGCGAGCGTCAATAACGTGATCTACAACGTCTCCCAGGTCAGCCTCCGCCAGGCCGTCACGCCGGAGCACTTCCTCGGCCGGATGAACGCGACGATGCGCTTCCTCGTGTGGGGCACGATCCCGATCGGATCGTTGATCGGGGCGGGGTTGTCGGAGGTGGTCGGGGTGCGGACCACGATCTGGATCTCGGCGATCCTGGGCCTGTTCGCCTTCCTGCCCGTGTTCCTCTCCAAGGTCCGGACGATCCAGACGATCCCGACCGAGGATCCGGACGAGGTGGCCGCCCGCTGATCGACAGCGCGACTCAGGCGCCGTCCAGCATCGGGATCCGGATGCCGCGCTCGCGGGCGACGTCGATCGCCCGCTCGTAGCCCGCGTCGACGTGGCGCACCACGCCCATTCCCGGATCGCTCGTCAGCACCCGGTCCAGCTTCCGCGCCGCCAGCTCCGTGCCGTCCGCGACCACGACCATACCCGCGTGCTGCGAGTACCCGATCCCCGTCCCGCCGCCGTGGTGGATCGAAACCCACGTCGCGCCGGCGGCGGTATTGACCAGGGCGTTCAGGAGGGGCCAGTCGGCGACGGCGTCCGAGCCGTCGGCCATCGCCTCGGTCTCGCGGTTCGGTGAGGCGACCGAGCCGGCGTCAAGGTGATCCCGGCCGATGACGATCGGGGCCGACACCTCGCCGTCGGCGACCAGCCGGTTGAACGCGAGCCCCGCCTTCGCCCGCTCTCCGTAGCCGAGCCAGCAGATTCGAGCCGGCAACCCCTGGAACGGGACCTTCTCCTGCGCCAGGGTCAGCCAGCGGCGGAGGCCGTTGTCGTCGGGGAAGAGCTCCAGGATCGCCGCGTCGGTCCGGGCGATGTCGGCCGGGTCGCCGCTCAGCGCGGCCCACCGGAACGGCCCGCGCCCCTCGCAGAACTGGGGCCGGATGAAGGCCGGCACGAAGCCCGGGTAGTCGAATGCGTTGGCGACGCCCGCCGTCTGGGCCTGAGCCCGGAGGTTGTTGCCGTAGTCGAACACGACTGCGCCGGCATCCTTGAACGCGAGCATCGCCCGGACGTGATCGGCCATCGCGGCCATGGACCGGCGGACGTACTCGTCCGGCTGCGTCCGCCGGAGCGACGCCGCGTCCTCGAGCGAGATCTCGGCCGGCACGTACCCGACGAGCGCGTCATGGGCGGAGGTCTGGTCGGTGACCACGTCGAACTGCTCGCTCGCCCGCGCCCACGCAGGCTCGATCTCGGCAGCATTGCCGATCAGGCCGATCGACTCGGCCCGGCCGGCCGCCGCCGCCGCGCGCGCCCAGGCGAGTGCCTCCGCGGGGTCGCTCGAGACCCGGTCGACATAGCCGATGTCGAGTCGGCGCCGGGCGCGCGTCTCGTCGACCTCGATCGCGAGACAGACACCCTCGTTCATCGTCACCGCGAGGGGCTGGGCGCCGCCCATGCCGCCGAGGCCGGCCGTCAGGACGACGCGTCCTGCCAGGGAACCGCCGAAGTGCTGGCGTGCCAGCTCGGCGAACGTCTCGAACGTGCCCTGGAGGATCCCCTGCGTCCCGATGTAGATCCACGACCCGGCGGTCATCTGCCCGTACATCATCAGGCCCTTGGCCTCGAGGTCCCGGAACACGTCCCACGTCGCCCACTTCCCGACGAGGTTCGAGTTCGCGATCAGCACCCGCGGAGCCCATTCGTGCGTCCGGAAGACTGCCACGGGCTTGCCGGACTGGACGAGGAGCGTCTCGTCGTCGGCCAGGGCGCGGAGCTCGCGGACGATCGCGTCGAAGGCGTCCCAGCTCCGAGCCGCTCGGCCGGTCCCGCCATAGACGACGAGGGCGTCGGGATTCTCGGCCACCTCCGGATCGAGGTTGTTCATCAGCATCCGGAGGGCCGCCTCCTGTTGCCAGCCGCGGCAGGTCAGCTCGCTGCCGCGGGGCGCCCGGACGGGTCGAGGGCCGCTGGTCATCGCGGAATCGTAGCGGGTGAGTGGGACCATCCGAGCGTCAATTCGGCGGCCGTCACCGACCGAGCCGCTCGGCAACGGCCCGGCCGATCCGGGCGGGCCCGACCGAGGTCATCGACAGGATGACGTTGCCCTCGTTCAGGCGGGCGTGGTAGGTGAACGCACCGCCCTCGCACGAACCGACGTGGACGGTCAGGGCGCCGACCGGCGTCTCCGCTCGACGAATGACGCCGCCGGCCTGCCCGCATGCGCCCTCGTCGTAGGTCTCCCGCCACGAGCGGAACCAGTCGCCCTCGAGCGACGGGGCGCGAAGGTGAACGACATTGACGACCGCGAAGTCCGGTGCGTCCGGGGCGGCGTCGCGCAGGCGGTACAGGCCAGTCGCGATCGAATCGACCACCGGATCCAGCGCCGGATCGGACGCGATTGCCGCGGTCGTGATCGGGTCGTAGGTCAGGCTGAAGATGTCGCGCATCTGCGGAAGGACCTCGAACAGGTCCGGGTCGGCGACGGCGGTCGCGCGACCGGTGGCCGGCGGGCTCGCGGCGTCCGGTCCGGACGACGCGGGGGACGCGGAGGGCGACGCCGCGGCGGAACCGGGTGCGACCGACGACGGACCGATCGACGACGGGGGCGGCGATCCGCAGCTGGCCACGATGGACGCCACCGTCGCCCCGGCGAGGAACGCGATGGCCCGACGCGGCGGACGCCTCAACCCGGCAATCGCTCCGCGTCGACCTCGGGTCGCGTGAACGCCGACTCGTAGAACTGGAGCGGATTGCCCTCGGGA
>JALYPW010000276.1 GCA_030856145.1 Chloroflexota bacterium
ACCCGAGGCCGCGTCTGGCGGCGGCTCGATCGCCGACCTCCGTGCGATCCCGTGGGTCTTCGCCTGGTCGCAGGCCCGGATCGAGCTGCCCGGTTGGTTCGGGCTGGGCGCCGCCCTCCACGCCTACGGAGCCCGCCACGGGGCTGGCGGCGTCGCCGCCCTTCGTCGCCTCTACGCCCGCTGGCCGTTCTTCGCCAGCCTCGTCGACAACGCCGAGCTCGCCCTCGCCCGGGCGGACTTGGGGGTCGCCCGCCAATACGCCGCGCTCGCAGATGACCCGGGTGGCGCGTGGCCGACGATCGAGGCGGAGTACGTCCGGACGGTCGCCTGCCTGGGCCAACTGACCGGCCGGGATCGCCTCCTCGACCGCGACCCCGAGCTGCGCCGCCGGATGGGCCTGCGCGACCCGTACGTGGACTCCCTGTCCGAGCTCCAGGTCACACTCCTGACGCGGTTGCGGGCCGCCGCCCCGGACGATCCGGAGCGGGCCCGACTGCTGCGCCTGGTTCAGCTCACCGTCAACGGGATCGCCGCCGGGTTGCAGCGGACCGGCTGACGACCGACCCCGCCGTCGTCGCGGGCGGATCAGTCGCGCGGGACGACGACCAGGTAGGCGGTGGTCCCGCCCGACTCGACCTTGCTCATGACGACCACCACGTCGCCTGTCTTCAGGTCGGCGAGCGCGGCCTTCGCTCCGTCGCGCCGGACGCGGCTCTCGTCGGACAGGCCGACCGTGACGGACGAGCCGCCCGCCTCGGCGATCGTGAGCGATGTGGCGCTGACGGCCGAGATCGTGCCGTGATCGAGCTGGATCGTGGTCAGGCCGACTTTCGGCAGGTCGACGACGACCGTTGCGTGGACGAGGTGTTTCCAGACGGCCAGCCGGCGGAGTCGCTCGGCGCCGAGGCGGCCTGTCGCCTCCGAGGCGACCTGCTCGGCGGCGAGCACGGCGTCGATCGTGGCGAGGTCCGGGTCTGAAGCCGTGGCACCGGTCGGCGAGGTCGCCGTCGATCCGGAGGGCTGGGCCTGGGCGATGCCGATGCCAGCCAGTGCAACGAGGAGGGCTGAGCCGGCGAGGATCGTGACCCGGCGACGGAGGGGCTGCATGACGTGTCTCCCTGGGATGTGATCGATGGACGGTGCCGACGTGGCACCGGGGCCCACGATCGGGTCCTGCGGTGAGGCGCGCCGGTGGCATGCGTAAGCGCCAGGTAAGGCGTTGAAGGCCTCGACGAACGCGGGGCGAGGATCGCTGGTCAGACCGGGAGGTGGAGGACGTCCCCGTGCCGTCCGACGAGGGGTTGGTTGCTGCCACGGGCGAACCACCACGCCGCTCCGGCCCCGGCCACACGCCAGTTCCGGCCCTCGCGCCCGTTCGGCTCGGCGATGACCCCGGTCCGCTCGTCGAGCCCCAGATAGCCGATGCCGCCCGGGGCGAGGTCGTCGAGGCCTCGTTGCCAGGCGGTCCGCCGGATGTCGTCGTAGTGGGGGACCACCGCCAGTCCGCGGACCAACCCGAGCGCTCGGATGCCGCCGGTCGGCGTCCATGTCCACTCGGCGAGGGCCATCGCCCCGGCGCTCGCGCCCGCGATCACGGCTCCACGCCCCCAGGCCGCCTTGATCGCGACCAGGGCCGGGCTGCCGTCGAGGATGCCAGGCACGAGGTCCGGATCGCCGCCCGGCAGGTGGATCAGGTCCGCATCGGCCAGGCAGGTCGTCTGGTCGGGGTCCGCGGCACTGGCCGTGTCGACGACCCGGGCAACGTCCACGTGTGCGATCCGGCCGATGATCGCTGCTCGGCGCTCGAACGCGGCTCGTCCGTTCGCCGACGCCCGGTCGGGACGTCCGCGCGCAGCCGCGGTGGGCAGGATCACGACCCGGATCGCCGTCGTCAGCCGGTCCGCCACGTGGCCGACTTGGTGGGCGCTGACGTCGTCGTCGGAATTGTCGCCCGGTCGCGCCCCGGACGCGAGCCGACGGGCGGCCGCGGTCGCACCGGCCAGGAGCAGGGCATCGAGGAAGCGTTCGTCGCCCGCGTCGTACTCACCGCCCCCGTGCAGCCCGATCGGTCCGTTCATCGCCCCCCCGGCGCGCCGCCCGGCCGCGATCGCCGACTCGGAGCGGGCGACGGAGTGGCCAGATACCGCGCGATGATACGTCGCCCCTGTTTGACGGCCGTTGGACCTACGATCCGGACCCATGCCACTCCGCCCCCGCGACGTCGTCGCCCGGATCGTCGCCTGGACCCGTCGCTGGCAGGCGATCCTGCCGCTCCTCGCCGCGGAGCTGATCGTCTGGCTCGGGTTCGGCGCCCTGCTGCCGATCATGCCGATCTACTTCACCGAGAACGGCGTCGATCTCGGGACGCTCGGCGTGGTCGTCGCAGCGTGGCCCGCCGCGCGTCTGGTCGGTGAGCCGATCTTCGGCTGGGTCGCCGATCGGACCCGGCGTGTCCCGCTGATGGTGGCCGGCAACGTCGGCGCCGGGATCTTCCTGTTCCTGCCGCTGATCTGGGTCGGGGCCGGCCCGTTCATCGTGCTCCGGGCCCTGGCCGGCCTGTCGACCGCGCTCTACGACCCGGCTGCCCGGGGCTACATCAGCGACGCGACCCCGGCCGACCGGCGGGGCGAGGCGTTCGGCCTGTATGGAGCGGCCCAGATGGGCGGGCTCCTCCTCGGTCCGGCGATCGGCGGCCTCGGGTCGGCGGCGTTCGGCGGGGTCGGGTTCATCTTCTGGTTCGGTGCGATCAGCTCGTTCGGCGCGGCCATCGCGATCGCGATCCGCGTCCGGGAGCACCCCGCACCGGCCGGCCAGGCCCGGGAGGGCTGGGCGCCGGCAGTCGACCTCACCGACTTTCCCCACGAGCCCGATCACCTCGTCGGTCGGGCGGGCCGGTCCTCGGTGACCGGCCAGGCCGATAGGTCCGGACCCGCGAGCCTCGCCAACCGCATGTTGATCGCGGCCATCCTGTTCACGGTCGGCGGCAATTTCGCGGCCGGGACGTACGAGGTGATCTGGTCGCTCTACCTCACCGGCCTTGGCGCCGGGCTCGAGCTCGTCGGCCTCACGTTCGCCCTGTTCGGCCTGCCCGTCCTCGTCCTGTCGCCGGCGTTCGGGCGGCGGGTGGATCGTGGCGCGATGACGATCTACCTGATCGCGGGGACGCTCCTGCCGGTCGCGGCCGCGCTCGTCTACACGGTGATCCGCGACCCGCTGCTGACCATCCCGCTGATCCTCGTCGAGGCGACGGGGTTCGCGATGTTCAACCCGGCGCTCTACTCGATCGTTGCGGCGGGCAGCCCGCCGGGCCGATCGTCGACCGCGCAGGGTGTCTTCGGCGCGGCCGGGACCCTCGGATTCGTGATCGCGTCGCTCCTGACCGGGACTCTCGCGGAAGTCGACATCCGCCTGCCGTTCGTGATGTTCGCCGTCGTGATGACGGCGTTCACGATCGCGGCCTTCGCAGTCGGCGGTTCGGCGCTGCGGCGCGGGGCAACGTTCCGGGGCGAAGATCGGGCGGCCATTTGACCCAGCCCGCATCCATCACTACCATGGGCAGTCGCGGGGTGGAGCAGCGGCAGCTCGTCGGGCTCATAACCCGAAGGTCGGCGGTTCGAATCCGTCCCCCGCAACCAATGCCTGCACCTGAACCCCGGGTCCGACCGCCCGGGGTTCTTCTTTGTCCTCGTCTCGCTACTCCCAGCGGAAGGTCCGGGCCGCGAGGATCGTCGTCGCGAGTGCCCAGGCCGCGAGCATGAGGAGCGGGCCTGCGACATCGGCTCCGGCCGTCGCCGCCGAGCCGAGCCCGGTCCGGAGCACGTCCGACAGCCCCGCCGCCGGAAGGACCGCCGCAATCGCGGCCAGGGGACCGGGCAGGCGATCGATCGGGACGATGACCCCGCCGACGACGAGGAACACGAGAAACAGCACGTTGGCGAGGGCGAGGACCGTCTCCGCCCGAAGCGTTCCCGCGATCAGCAGGCCGAGCCCCACGAAGGCGGCAGTTCCGACCACGACCGCCGCGACCACGAGCACGGGCGAGCCGCCCGGCCCGGCCGTCCAGCCGAGCAGGAGTGTCGCGGTCGCCACGAGCAGCCCGATCTGGACCACTTCGACCACCAGGACGGCCAGCAGCCGAGCCACGATCAGCTCGGCCCGGCCGATCGGCGACCCACCGAGCCGCTTCAGGACGCCATACGAGCGGTCGTAGGCGGTCGTGATCGACAGGCTGACGAGGCTGGTCGCGATGATCCCGATGGCGATCGCTCCGGGCAGCAGGAAGTCGACCGCGCGTGGCGCACCGGTCGGCAGGACCGCTATCGACGAGAAGAGGACGAGGACGACGGTCGGGATCACGATCGTCGCGAACAGGTTCTCGGGCCGGCGGACGACGAGGCGAAGCTCTGTCGCGGTCATCGCAGCGATGGCCTGAGCGGGCGAGGCGGGGCGGCTCATCGATCGAGGTCCGCCGCATCGTCGGGGTTCGCCGAACCGGTCAGCTCGAGGTACCGCTCCTCGAGCGTCCCACCGCCGGTCCGGAGCTCGACGATCAGCGCGCCACGAGCCGAGCACCAGTCGGCGAGGCGGGCGATCGCGTCCGGCGAGACGGCCGCTCCCGTGACGCGGTACCGGCCGGTTCCTCCGTCTGCCAGGACGGCCGACGGCTCGGCGCCGGCCGCGGCGCCCCGGTCGAGCGTCGCCACGAGGTGCGCGAGATCGGCCTCGGACAGGGTGGCTGCGAGACGGACTCTGAGGACCGGCAGCCCCGCGTCACGCAGCGCGTCGGCCCGGCCAAGGGCGACGATCCGACCCCGGTCGAGGATCGCGATCCGGTCTGCGACTCGCTCGACGTCGGCGAGGTCGTGGCTCGTCAGGACGACGGCGACACCCTGTTCGCGCAGCCCAGTCAGCAGCTCCCGCGTGGTCGCCCGTGCCTCGACGTCCATGCCCGCGGTCGGCTCGTCGAGAATCGCAACCTCCGGCCGGCCGACGAGGGCCAGGGCGAGGCCGACGCGCTGTCTCTCGCCCCCCGATAGCCGCCGGTAGCGCGTCCGGGCCGTCGTCCCGGCGAGCCCCACCCGACCAAGCAGCTCGTCGGCGTCGAGCGGGTCGGCGTGAAAGCGGGCGTGCAGGCCGACCACCTCGCGGGCCGTCATGCGCGGATCGATCCCGCCACCGCCCTGGAGCATGAGCCCGACGCGGGCGCGATGTTGCCGCCCTCCTCGGGCCGGATCCGTCCCGAGGACCCGAACGCTGCCGCCGTCGGGTCGCCGATAGCCCTCGATGATCTCGACCGTGGTGGTCTTGCCGGCGCCATTGGGACCGAGCAGCGCGACGATCTCGCCGGGCTGGACGTCGAACGAGATCCCGCGCAGGACGGCCCGGCCGTCGTAGCTCGTGCGCAGGTCGTCGACCTCGATCGCGGCGCCCCGCGACGCCCTCACCCGCCGCCCGAGATCGCCGCGTACTGGCGCTCGAAGTCCACCTCGCGGACCTCGCCGATCTGGATCGAGCGCAGGACCCCGGCGCGGTCGACGAAGTAGGTCTGGGGCCGGGCGATCACCCGGTAGGCCGCCTTGATTGCGCCACCGGGGTCGATGACGGTCGACCAGCTCCCGCCGTACTGGGCCGCGAACTCGCGGGCCGGCTCGACCGGATCGTCGGTCAGGACGCCGACGATGACCAGGCCGTCGGCCGCGTGCTCGGTTGCCTTGGCCGCGAGCAGCGGGAACTCGGTCCGGCACGGAACGCACGAGGGGCCCCAGAAGTTGATGATCACGGGGCGCCCGCGGAGGACCGCCAGATCGAAGGCGCCGCCATCGAGGGTCGTGCCGGCGACGTTCGGGACGACCTGCCCGGTCGCGATGTCGGTCGAGGCCGGGTCCGTGCCCGGGCGCAGGCTGGCGATGCTGACGACAACGGCCGCGGTCACGACCGCGACCGCGAGCAGGGCGGCGATCGGGCGGGTGGGACGTGTGGGGGACGGCCGAGGGCCTGGTCGGTAGTCAGGCCGGGGTGGCGGTTCGGACGCGGCATTCTCGGTGTGATCCGGGCTGGTCTGCGGGTCGATCACCGGGAGCGGCTTACCCGCCGACGGTCAGCGAGCCGGTCATCTGCGCCGGGTGGATCGAGCACACGAACGTGTAGGCGCCGGCCTTGAGGGGCGGCACGTCGAAGGTCTTCTCGGCCGGGCCGTTGAACTCCTTCATGTCGTAGATCTTCGTTCCGGCGCCATCGAGGATGTCCACGTCGTGGGGCGTCCCGGGATCGGTGTTGTCGAAGTCGATCTTGAGCGGCTGGTCGGCGGGCGCCGACAGGGTCGCCGTCGTGAACTTCACGCCCTTGGCAACGACCACGATCGTGCCTGGCGGCGCCACCGCCGACGGCGCGGCCGAGGCGCCGGCTCCCTCCGTCCCCGTGGCCGACCGGGGCGGGAACCAGCCGGCGTTGAGGGCCACCGCCGCGATCACGAGAAAGGCGAACACCGACAGGACGGTCTTGGGCCAGCCCGGTGCCGGCTCGTTCTCGAGATGGCCGGTCGCGTCGGCCCGGACGACCTGCTTGAACTCCTTGCGCGCGTCGTTGAGCCAGCCGAGCAGGGCAGTGATCGTGAATACGAGTCCGACCGCCAGGACCCAGCCGCCGAACACGAGACCGGCGAACAGGACCGCGACCCCAAGCGAGGCGAGGATCGGGCGGAAGGACGGGCCCGGCAGGTGGACACCCGGCGGCGGGCCGGCGTGGACGACCGGCGGCAGGTGCGGATGGTCTTCCGCGACGTGGTCGTAGTCGGTCAGGCCCTCCCGGCCCCAGTAGAGCAGCGTGAGGACCAGGGCGATCAGGCCGAGGACGAGGATCCAGCCATTGAAGACGAGACCCATGAACAGCAGGAACGTGCCGACTGCGGCGAAGACCGGGGCGTACGTGGGGCCGGGCATGTGGACCCCGACCGGGGTGATGGGCTTGATCCGGCCGGGCCGCCGGCGGCGCGGCCCGATCCGGCGGTACTGGAGGATCCGGGTCACGAAGAAGCCGACGACGACCACGCCCATGAAGACGGGCAGGAGCGCGATCAGGGCGCCCCAGTCCGGGATGACGAGGAGCTCGGTCAGGTCGAGGATGCCGTTCCAGGCCTCCCCGATCAGTTCCATTGTCGGCTCTTGAACTGGCAACCCGAGCGGCGGGTCATCACCCGCTCAACGAGGTCTGCGGGCGAGCTCCTTGAGCCCATCAGTCGGAGGGACTGCCGGCGACGAGGACGTAGGCCATCACGGCCATCGCGATCCCGAGCACGGCGAGCATCGTGACGCCGGCGTAGTCGATGTGCCAGCCGCCGAAGTAGGGCACGGCCCAGAAGATCACCGCGATCACGATGAAGATGATCCCGACCAGGGCGGCGTTACGGGGGTGCCGGAGCGAATGCATCGAGCCTCCCTGCCTACAGGATGTAGAGCGTCGAGTACAGGGCGATCCAGACGACGTCGACGAAATGCCAGTACAGCGACGTGGCCTCGACGGCGTCGTGATGACGGGCGCTGAACTGGCCGGCCAGGCCACGGTACAGGACGACCGAGAGCATCACGACGCCACCGAACACGTGGGCGCCGTGGAACCCGGTCAGGGTGTAGAACGTGGTGCCGAACGTCGTGTCCGAGATGCCGAACCCGAGCGTCGCGTAGTCGTAGACCTGGCCGATCAGGAAGACGATCCCAAGGACGACGGTAACCCCGATGTTTCGGATGAATCCGGCCCGGTCGTCGCGCCGGATCGCCCAGACGGCCATCTGGCAGGTCACCGAGCTGATCACGAGGATGACGGTCAGGATGCCCGCGAACCACGGCTCGGCGTGGAGGTTGAAGTGCTCCGCGAGGTCTTCCGGCTGGACGGGCGGCCACGGCGTCGTCGAGGCACGGACGCTGAAGTAGGCCGCGAACAGGCCGGAGAAGAACATGATCTCCGAGCAGATGAACAGGAGCATTCCGAGGATGGGGTTGCTGATCCCACCGCGCGAGTCGTGGGCGAGGCTGGCCGTCGGGTTGTGCTCGGCGACCGCGTGACCCGGATCGCCGGTCGTCAGGGCGGTGCTCGGACTCGTCATCAGTGGTTGCCCGCCCGGCCGTGGCGAAGGTCGAAGAGCGGCCGCTCGGAGCGGATCTCCGGCAGGTGGTCGAAGTTGTACGGCGGCGGCGGCGAGCTGGTCGCCCACTCGAGCGTGTTGGCCTCCCACGGATCGTCGCCCGCGATCGTCCCGGCCCGGAGCGAGATGAAGATGTTCCAGAGGAGCGGAAGCATGCTCGCCCCGATCATGAACCCGCCGATCGTGGCCGCCAGGTTCAGATCGTTCCAGCCGGCGTTCGCCGCATAGTCGGCGATCCGCCGGGGCATCCCGGCCAGGCCGAGCTGGTGCATCGGGAAGAACGTCAGGTTGAAGCCGACGAACATCAGGACGAACTGGACCTTGCCGAGGCCCTCACCAAGCATCCGACCGGTCATCTTGGGGAACCAGTAGTAGAGCCCGGCCATCACCCCGAACACCGACCCGCCGAACAGGACGTAGTGGAGATGGGCGACGACCCAGTATGTGTCGTGGAGGGCGAAGTCGACCGGGACCGCGGCCGAGAACGCGCCGTTGATCCCGCCGATCAGGAACATGCTCAGGAAGCCCAGCGCGAACAGGAGCGGCGTCGAGAATGTCAGCTTGCCCCGGAACATGGTGAAGATCCAGTTGAACATCTTCACGCCCGTCGGGACGGCGATCAGGAACGTCATCAGGCTGAAGAACGGCAGGTAGACCGAGCCGGTCGTGAACATGTGGTGGGCCCAGACCGAGAAGCCGAGGGCGCCGATGCCGGCCGTGGCGAAGACGAACGCCTTGTAGCCGAAGAGCGGCTTGCGCGAGAAGACCGGCAGGATCTCGCTGATCATGCCCATCGCCGGCAGGACCATGACGTACAC
>JALYPW010000289.1 GCA_030856145.1 Chloroflexota bacterium
GACCACCCCTCGGTCGATTCCGGGCCCTATGATGTCGCGAGTTGTCCGCGCGACTGACCGTCCCTGACCCGCGATCCGTCGAGGCCGCCGTGACCGAGTCCCCGTCCGCACCTGTGACCGCGCCCGCCCTGGAGATGCGCTCGATCAGCAAGCGCTACCCCGGCGTGGTCGCCAACGACGGGATCGACCTTGACGTCCGACCGGGCGAGATTCATGCCCTCCTCGGCGAGAACGGCGCGGGCAAGTCGACGCTGATGAACATCCTGTACGGGCTGGCGACCCCGGACAGCGGCGAAATCCTGCTCGATGGCGGAGCAGTCCGGATCGGCGGGCCGTCGGACGCGATCGCACGTGGAATCAGCATGGTCCACCAGCACTTCATGCTCGTCCCGGTGATGAGCGTCGCCGACAACATCCTTCTCGGTGCCGAGACGATGGCCAACCCGATCTTTCTCGATCGGAAGGAAGCGCATCGCCGGATCGTCGAGCTCGGCACACGGTTCGGGTTCGAGATCGACCCGGACGTGCCGGTCGGAAGCCTGTCGGTCGGCTGGCAACAACGGGTCGAGATCCTCAAGGCGCTCTACCGCCAGGCGCGGATCCTCGTTCTCGACGAGCCGACCGCCGTCCTGACGCCGCAGGAGACCAAGGAGATCTTCGTCGTTCTCCGCCGCCTCGCGGACGAGGGTCACAGCATCATCTTCATCAGCCACAAGCTCCACGAGGTCCTCGAGATCGCCGATCGGATCACCGTCATCCGGCGAGGCAAGGTGGTCGGGAGCAGGACTCCAGCCGAAACCGACGAGGACGACCTCGCGGCGTTGATGGTCGGCCGCAACGTCCAGCTCGTGGTCGACCGCGGGGAATCGCATCCGGCGGGCGCCACCCTCGTCGTGTCCGACCTGAAGGTAGCCGACGACCGCGGCCAACAGTCGGTGAACGGGGTCAGCTTCGAGGTCCGAGCCGGGGAGATCCTCGGTGTTGCAGGCGTCGCGGGCAACGGCCAGGAGGAGCTCGTCGAGGCGCTGACGGGCTTGCGCAAGCCGACAGCCGGAACCGTCAGCATCAGCGGCCGCGACGTGACCGGCGCAGGGCCCCGTGCTCTCCAGCAACAGGGCATGTCGTTCGTCCCGGGTGACCGCCATCGCTTCGGCCTGGTCCTCGGCTTCTCCCTCGCCGACAACCTGGTCCTGACCCAGTACGACGAGCCGCCGTACGTCAAGGGCCTGCTCCGGGACGAGAAGGCCATCGCCGCGTGGGCCAAGCGGGCGATCGCCGAGTACGACATCCGGACTCCATCGGCGAGCGTGAATGCGTCGACCCTCTCGGGCGGCAACCAGCAGAAGGCGATCGTCGCCCGCGAGTTCAGCCGCGAGCTGACGGTCCTCGTCCTCGACCAGCCGACCCGTGGACTCGACGTCGGGAGCATCGAGTTCATCCATCGCCAGGTCGTCGCCAAGCGCGACGAGGGCGCGGCCATCCTTCTCGTCTCGGCCGAGCTCGACGAGGTCCTCGAACTGGCTGACCGTGTCGCTGTCATGTATCGGGGGGAGATCGTCGCGGTCGTCGACGGCCCGACCGCGGAGCGCGAGGACGTCGGGCTCCTGATGGCGGCGGGGCGACGGGCGATCCCCCCGGTCGTGTCCGAGGCCGGCGCCGCACCCGGCCCGACGGCGACAGGGCTCTCGTGACGTCGCTCCGCCGGATCTGGGCATTGGCGGCGATCCCGGTCGTCTCGATCCTCCTGGCCCTGCTCGTCGGTTCGCTCTTGATCATCGCCTCGAGCCTGGCCAACTCGCCCTCGCTCAACCCGCTCTTGCCGCTGATCGCGTACGAGAGCCTGCTCCAGGGCGCGACCGGCCTGTCATTCATCGACGTGACCGGCGGGGCGATCACCTTCAACCCTTCGATCAAACCCGAACAGGCCGCCCGCGCTCTGACGAGCACGGTCGCCGCAGCCAGCCCGCTGGTCCTGACCGGCCTGGCCGTCGGGGTCGGGTTCAAGGCCGGCCTGTTCAACATCGGCGGCACGGGCCAGGTCCTCGTGGGCGGATTCGCTGCCGCCCTCGTCGGAGGCACGGTCGCGGGCCAGCCTGCTCCGGTCGCGGTGACGATGGCAATCCTGGCGGGCGCCCTGGGCGGTGCGGCCTACGGCTTCATCCCCGGTTTTCTGAAAGCGTTCACCGGGGCCCACGAAGTCGTCTCGACGATCATGCTCAATTCGCTCGCCGCGTTCGTGATCGTCGGTCTGGTCAACGACATCTTCAAGATCACGGGCCCGAGCTTCGCCCGCACCGCCGATGTCGGCAACGCGGCCATGCCGATCCTGTTCGGCCGCAACGGCAACCTCGGCATCGTGATCAGCGTGATCCTCGTCGTTCTCGTCTATATCCTGATCTACAGGACGCCGCTCGGCTTCGAGATCCGGACCGTCGGTGCGAACCCGAGTGCCGCTCGATACGCCGGCATGAGCCCACGTCGGTTGATGGTGCTGACCATGAGCCTGTGCGGCATGTTCGCCGGTCTCGCTGGCGCATTCGAGATCCTGAGCCTCGGCTACTACCCCGCCGTCTTCGGGACGAGCATCGGGTTTTCCGGCATCACGGTCGCCCTCCTCGGCCGGGCCCATCCGGTCGGGATCCTCCTGGCGGCGATCCTTCTCGGGGCGATGCAGGCCGGCGCACCATCGATGCAGATCACGGCCAAGGTGCCCATCGAGATCATCGACGTCATCCAGGGCCTGATCCTGCTCTTCCTCGCCGCCGAGTCCGTCATCCGCCACGTTCTGCGAAGCCGCACGGAACGGGTCACGCCGGGCGAGATCGGAACCGTCTCGCGATCGTATGGGGACTCGACGATCTGATGGACTTGCTCTTCGATCTCCCGATCCTCGGCTTCGTCTTCCAGTTCCTCGCCTACCTCCTCGACGCGATCTTCACCACCAACCTGCCAGCGCAGACCCTCCAGCTGGCGACCCCGATCGTGCTCGGCGCCCTGTGCGGCGTCTTGAACGAACGGAGCGGGATCGTCAACATCGGAATCGAGGGGATGATGCTGACTGCGGCGTTTGTCGGCTTCATGGCCGCCGTCGTCGTCAGCGATGCGATGCCCGCGGCGGAGGCCGGGATCTTCGGCTTCACACCGGCACTCGTCGTCGGGGTCCTCGCTGCGATCGGCGCGGGCATGCTCGTCTCCCTTCTTCACGCCTGGCTGTCGATCTCGGTCCGGGCCGACCAGATCATCAGCGGCACCGTCATCAACATCATCGCCCTCGGTCTGACCGGCTACCTGAACCGGCTCATTCAGCCGAGCGGCAGCGCCGGCACGCTCGACCCGATCCGGCCGCCGGCCGCCCTCCTCGAATTGCCGGTTCTCGGCCCGGTGATCCAGATGTTCTTCACCTCGGGCCCGATCACCACGTCGGTGATCGTCTTCGTCATCGTCCTCCAGATCCTCCTGTTCCGATCGCGTTGGGGGCTCCGGACGCGAGCCGTCGGCGAGCATCCTCGGGCGGCCGACACGGTCGGGATCAACGTGATCCGGGTTCGCTACCGGAACGTGATCCTTGGCGGTGTCTTCGCCGGCCTGGCTGGAGCGTGGCTGACCCTCGAGTTCAACGCGTCCTTCCAGAACGGCATGACCGCAAACCGCGGGTTCATCGCCCTGGCGGCAGTGATCTTCGGCCGGTGGACGCCTCTGGGGGCGTTCGGTGGTGCCCTTCTCTTCATGGTCTGGGAGGCCCTCGGCATCGCCATCAGGTCGGATCCACCGCCGGGCGACCTCGGCGTGTTCCTGTCTGGGATCCAGGCGAGCTACCCGAGCCTGTACAACAACTTCTTCGGAGCGCTGCCCTACCTGCTGACGCTGATCGTGCTGGCGGGGGTCGTCGGGCGGAGCATCCCGCCGGCGGCCGTCGGCAGGCCCTACGTCAAGGAAGGTGCGAACTGAGCGAGGCCGACCGCGACGAGCGTGTCGCTGATCGCGCCCGGGTCCAGGCGCTGCTCGATCTCCACGAAGGGCGTGGTCCGGTCCCGGTCCTCGACGATGACGGCATTGCGTTCGTCCTGCGGTCCACCCGCCGGATCGCGGTGATCGGCTCGTCGTCAAATCCATCGCGACCATCGCATGGCGTGTTCGAGACGCTCGTCCGGGCGGGCTACGACTGCGTCCCGATCAACCCGAACGAGACCAAGGTGCTGGGCGTGACGGCTTTCCCGACCCTGGCGACGGCGGTCGCGGCGACCGGCCCATTCGACCTGATCGACGTCTTCCGGCGCTCGGAGCTGTGTGTGGAGCACGCTCGGGAGGCCGTCGCGGCCCAGGCGTCGTGCCTGTGGCTTCAGCTCGGCGTCGCGAACTGGGAAGCGGCCGCGATCGCGCGCGAGGCGGGGTTGTCGGTGGTCATGGATCGCTGCACGGCGATCGAGCTGCGCCGGATCGGGGGCCGCTGACCGGCCGGGCGCGTTGGTGCACCCACTGCATGAACGGACGTCCGGACGGCCGGTGTCGGTCCATGATCGGCGAGATCCGCGCCCCCAGCCGTCATTCCGTGCAGCCCACGCAGCAAACGTCGTCCGAGCGATGGGCCAGCCGTCGGATGACCCACTCAGTGCAAGATCGGCCGGCGGCGCGGGCTCAGTTGGGGGCGGCCAACTGCTCGCGGAGGCGCGCTCGAGCACTCTCGTCCATGAACCCGACCTCGATCGAGCGCCGCTGGATCGCGGCAAGCTGGTCCCGGCCGAGGCCGGCCGCCTCGAGATCGCGCTCCTCGTCGGCCAGCGTCCGGTCGATCGTGATCGGGTTGTCGCTGCCAAGGACCACGGCGCAGCCGGCGGCGAGAAAGGCGTGGATCGGGTGCTCGGCCAGCGAGCGCGCGGCGCCGGTGAACACGTTCGATGTCGCGCACACCTCCAGCGTGATCCCCGCGTCGGCGGCCCAGGTGAGGACAGCCGGATCGTCGGCCACGTGCGAGCCGTGGCCGATCCTCGTCGCGCCCAGCCACTCGACGGCCTCGCGGGCGGCTCCGGCCCCGCTGGCCTCAGCGGCGTGGGCGGTCAGGCCGAGGCCCGCGGCGGCAGCGATCCGATACGCCTCGACGAAAGGCTCGTTCGAAGGCCAGCGGAGCTCGTCGCCGGCGACATCGATGCCGTGGACGCCCGCGCCAGCGAGCGCGGCCGCAGCCTCGGCGACCTCGCGGTTCGTGTCGCGGTCGCTGTGCCGGAGCAGGCAGACGACGAGCCCGGTCGGGATGCCGGTCGCCGCGCTGCCGTCGGCGAGGCCGTCGGACACGGCCCGGATCACGTCGGAAATCGGCAGGTCGGCCCGACGATGGATGGCCGGGCCGAAGCGGATCTCGAGGAAGTCCTCGCCAGCTGCGGCGCCATCCTCGACGGCTTCGCGGGCGATCCGGCGCAGTGCGTCGGCGAAGCCCATGACCGGATACGCGGCCGCGACATGCCCGAGAAACACCGTCAGGT
>JALYPW010000327.1 GCA_030856145.1 Chloroflexota bacterium
CGACACGCCTGACGATCTGCTCCTCGCCGAGGCCAGCCTGCGCCGTGCCCGACCGACCGTCGATGTCGGCTGAGACGCCGGCCGGGGCCCCGCGCCGGGCGCCGGGCACGACGGCTCCAGCCGCGTCCACCGCCGATCCTGAATCCGGCCCGCCCGACGACGGCCGGGTGGCGGCGATCGCCCTCATCGGGATCCCGGAGATCGCGGCCGGTGACGATCTGGCGGCCAGGATCGGCGACGCGATCGAGGAAACGCCCGGTGTCCTGCCGCTGCGACCGGACGACGTCCTCGTCGTGACCCAGAAGGTCGTCTCGAAGGCCGAGGGCGCGATCGTCGATCTCGAGACCGTCGTCGCGCGACCCGAGGCCGTCGCCTTCGCCGAGCGTTGGGATCGCGACCCGCGCCAGGTCGAGGTCGTGCTCCGCGAGGCCCGCCGTGTCGTCCGAATGGCGCGCGGCGTGATCATCACCGAGACCGAACACGGCTTCGTCTGCGCCAACGGCGGCGTCGACGCCTCGAACGTCGGACCGGCGAGCGGCCAGATCGTGACCCTCCTGCCGCACGACCCGGACGCGTCGGCGGCGGCGATTCGCGCCGCCGTCCGCGAGCGCTTCGGGGTCGACGTCCCGGTCATCGTGTCGGACTCGTTCGGCCGGCCGTGGCGCTGGGGAATCACCGACGTCGCGATCGGCGTGTCCGGCCTGATCCCGATCGAGGACCTGCGGGGCGTCGCCGATGCCGATGGCCGGGTCATGAAGTCGACGATCCGGGCCAGCGCCGACGAGATCGCGTCGGCCGCCGAGCTCGCCCTCGGCAAGACCGCCGGACGGCCCGTGGCCCTCGTCCGCGGCGCGCAACCGCTCCTGGGCGAAGGCTCGATCCAGGACTCCCTCATGCCGCCGGAATTCGACCTCTTCGCCTGATCGCCGAAGAAACCCAGACGCGAAGTTGTCCACACGGAATGTGGAAAGGCAGGCAGATGCAATGTCCTGGCCGATCCCGGCTCCGTTCTCGTGGTCAAGGCCGCGCGATTGCAACGCCACGATCAGCCGCTGATTCGTTCCGAAGACGCGCGATCGAGTACACCTCGCTGGTGAGCACCTCAACCCCCGGTCCGGACGGCATGCACGGTCCACGCAGTCCGATTCTCGATCCCGATCCCCTCGATCCCGATCGCCTGTCCGCCGCTGGCCTCACGCCGGCGGCAGGATCGACGTCCGGGCAACCGGCGACGGGCGCCGATTCCTTCGCCCAGCTCGCCGTCCAGCCGCCGGCCTGGCTGGATCGTGCGCTCGACGTCATGATCCTCGGCGCCAAGGCCGCGACCATCGCCTGCGCGATCGACGCCGTCATGCACGCCGACTCCGCCCGGCTGCGAGGCAAGGCGATCCGGACGCGAGCGATCGGCTACACCGGCGGGCTGTTCATCGTGCCCGTCCTGTGGCGGCTGCTGCCGGATCGGGGCCGGTATCCGCGCGGCCTCGACCTGGCGGTCACCGTCCCGCTGCTGATCGATGCCGGCGGCAACGCCCTCGGGTTGTACGAGGAGGCCCACCTCGACGACATCGTCCACTTCCTGAACGCCGCGATCGTGAGCGGCGTGGCAGGGGCCCTCTTCGCGACCCGGACCGACGAGCCGTGGCAGGCGGCCCTGGCCGGGACCGGCACGGCGATCGCCGGCGAAACGGCCTGGGAGATCGCCGAGTGGATG
Organism: Chloroflexota bacterium; assembly: GCA_030856145.1. Classification (GTDB taxonomy): domain Bacteria; phylum Chloroflexota; class Limnocylindria; order Limnocylindrales; family CSP1-4; genus CF-46. Next base: position 1,712 of record JALYPW010000327.1, read on the forward strand.
GCCATGAAGGCCGGCGCCGACGGGATGAACCTGACCTACGACGACACGATGGCCGACCTCGCCGAATCGACCCTCGGCGCGGTGGTCGGCGGACTCATCACCTGGCTGCGGATGCCACGATCGAAGGCGGAGCGGCGGAGCGGATGGCGTCAGGCCGTCGCCGGCTGGCGTCGGCCCGGTGCGCCGATGGCCCTGCTCGGCGGACGCGGCACGGTCGCCGACCGGACGATCGCGACCACCACGTGACCGACGGCTCCGACCGCTCCGCGGGCTCGGGCCGTTCCGAACGTTCCGGGGGCTCCGCGACGGACGTCGGGCTGCACTGGCTCGGCCACGCGACTGTCCTCCTCGACCTGCCCGGGTTCCGACTGATGACCGACCCATTCCTGCGCGACCGGCTCGGGCCCCTGCGCCGCCACGGACCGGTCCCGCGTCCCGGAGCCATCGGGCCAGTCGGCTTCGTGGCGATCTCGCACGCCCACCCCGACCACTTCG
>JALYPW010000343.1 GCA_030856145.1 Chloroflexota bacterium
CGGGCCGCGATGAACGCCGGCCCGCTCCGCTGGGTGGCGGGTCCGTGACCCGGGTCCACCTCGCCGGCCACGACGACCCAGCGCATGTCGAGCGCTTCCGGATGGAGAACGGCCCGCAGGATCATCGTGATCGGGTCAGCGGACGGGACGAGAAGGCCCTGGATCTCGTCGCCCTGGGTGAACTCGAACGGAGCGAGCCGGTGCTCCTCCGGCACGGCCGCGGTCAGGTCGGCGGCGAGGATCCGCAGCCACGCGGTCGCGGCGGGCGAATCGCGCCGGGACCGGATCACGTCACCGAAGAGGACCAGGCCGTTCACCGCCGGAGGCTAGCGCAGGAGGAGTTAGTCGTCAACGGCTAATTCGGTGCCGATTAGCCCTGAGACGCTACCCGACGCCCATCTCGGCGACGATCGCGGCGACCCGCCCACGGACCGCACGCGTGTCGAAGCGCAGGAGTGGATCAGGGTCGATCGCGCGCTCCTCGACCTTGCCAGCGCGCCGCAGGTACAGCACCGGGTAGACGGCCGACGTGCCATCGGCTTCGAGCGTGAGGCCGATCGAATCGGCCGTCCCGTCGTCGCCCGCACCGTCGAGAAATGCCGCCAGCGGCACGACCCCCTCGTCGCGCGGTCCGACCGCCGGATCGAGTGAGATCACGCGGCTGAGATATGCCCGCTGGTGCCACAGCTCGGGGGCTGCGGCGAGCTCGCCGATGACGAACTCGACGAGATCGGCGGCGGCGATCGTCGGCCGGTCGGGCACGAACCCGAACCGTTGCCGGGCGATGTGATCGGCGATGACCCGGGCGTTGTAGCGCGCCCCGTGGACCGCCCCGGAGTTCGCCGGCAGGCCGTGCTTCTTCAGCCCCGCCGACCCCTGGCCGATCGTTCCCGCGAAGTAGATGCCGGGCACCGCGGCACTCTCCCAGTACGCCGACTGGGCCGGCAGGCGGGCCTGCCCGAACGTCGTCACCCCGAGCTCCGGCAGATCGAGGAGGGGCGTGACGAAGCCGGTCGCGGCAATCACCTCGTCGGCCTCGATCGCGAGCTCCTCGCCGCCCGACGAGGGCCGGACCCGGACGATGAACGGGCTGCCGCCGTCGGGCCCGCGCTCGATACCGCCGATCGACGCATCGAGGACGGACACGCCGCCACCGAGGACGTGGTCCTCGAACGGCTGGAGGTAGCGCGCCCGGACGCCGACGAGCGAGCGGGTGTTGACCGACAGCTTGGCCGGCGACGGCGACGCGAGCGTGATCCGGCGGGCCCATGGGAGCAGGCCGGACGCGAGCTCGAAGCCCGAGTTCTGCTTGCCGAGGATGAAGATCCGGCGGCCTGCATACGTCTCCGCCGGGCGCGTGTCGGCATAGTGGGCGGCCAGCTCGATGCCCGGCGTCGACGGGGCGAACGGCTCCGCGACACCGACCGCGAAGACCACGATCGGGGCGCGGTACTCGCCGTCCGTGGTGGTCAGGACAAAGCCCACGCCGTCCGGTCCGTCCTCGCTCCGCGTCGATGTCCAGCGGCACCCGTAGCGGATCGGCAAGGCCGTCCGTTCGACGAATGCGGCGAGGTTCCGCTCCATCTCGGGCCGCGACGGAAAGTACGAGGAGCCATCCATGAAGTCGGGCATGATCGCCCGTTCGCCGGGCCTGTCGCCGAGGAGCGAGTTCCAGTCGTAGCGCTCGTAGGCCCGCTCGGTCCGATCGACCGGGGCATACGGCTTCGTCCACGACAAGAGACGCTGGAAGAACGGCCAGCGCCGGAACATCCCGCCCGGCGACGGGTCGGCCGAAATCACGGCGTGGTCGACGCCCCGGGCCCGGAGCGCATACGAGACCTGGATCGCACCCGGGCCACTGCCGACGACGACGAGCGGGTAGTCGCCGGGCGGGAACGGGCGTTCTTCGGTCGAGCCGGGCGTCCGGGACTCCTGATCGCCCGGTCGGCTCAGCTCCGCCACCGGTTCGCGTTCCGCAGACGGCGCGCCTGCGCCTGGAGCATCCGATACATCAAGGGCGGGTTCTCGAGCAGGACCGGCTGGACCTGGGGCCCGGCGAGGACGAGCGTCCGGAGCGGTCGCGACGCCACGATGTCGGCGCCAGGCGGTTCGCCGAGCAGGATCGAGACTTCGCCGAAGAAGTCGCCCCGGGCGAGGGTTGCCCGCTGCTGGCCGTCGATGACGACCGCCGCCTCGCCGTCGAGGATGATGTGGAAGGCCGAGCCCGACAGACCCTGGCGGAGGACGCGGGCGCCCTCCGGGAAGACCTCTTCCTCGAACATGTGAGCGATGCGCTGGAGCTGCGGCGTCGTCAGGTCGGCGAACAGCGCGAAACTGGCGATGTGGTCGACGATCTCGTCGCTGCTGGCCATGTGTGTCCCTCGCTGGCGCCCCTTCGTGCATTCTGTCACCCGGACGCAGGCCCTGCCCTCGCTGATCTGCCCCGGTTGACGCCCGTCCGGTTGACGCCCGTCCGGTTGACGCGGGCCCGCTCGAACGCGCAGCATCGAGCCTGCGCAAGGAGGACCCGTGACCCTGACCGAAGATCGTCGGACCGAGCTGCTCGGCGG
>JALYPW010000354.1 GCA_030856145.1 Chloroflexota bacterium
CGATCCATCGCAGGCGCGGCGGCGCCCACGCCGGGCACGACGAGCGCGTCGGCGCCCGCCAGGCCGGCCGGGTCGTGGGCGACGACGACCTCGGCTCCGACACGGGTCAGGGCCTGGTCGATGCTGACGAGGTTGCCGGCCCCGTAGTCGACGACGGCGAACCGGGGCCGATCGGTCATGTCGAGCCCTTCGTCGACGCGATCCCCGTCCGGCGCGGATCAGCGGTGGTCGCCGCCCGGAGCGCGCGGCCGAGGGCCTTGAATGCGGCTTCGGCGAGGTGATGGTCGTTCCGGCCCGTGCCGCGAAGGTGGAGCGTCGCGCCGGCGGTCCGAGAGAATGCCTCGAGGGCGTGCTCCACGTTCTGGAGGGTCACGGTCCCCGCTCGTTCGCCGCGGAACGGCAGGTCGATCACGGCATACGGGCGGCCGCCGATGTCGAGGATCGCGGTGGCGACGGCCTCGTCCATCGGGACGCTCGCGTCGCCGAAGCGGGCGATTCCGGCTCGGGCGCCGAGCGCCTCGGCGACGGCGGCGCCCAGGACGAGTGCGACGTCCTCGACCGTGTGGTGGGCGTCGACCTAGAGGTCGCCGGCGGCCCGGATCGTCAGGTCCAGCAGGCCGTGATGGGCCAACGAGCCGAGGAGGTGGTCGTAGAAGCCCACCCCGGTCTCGACATCGGCCGCGCCGGAGCCGTCGAGGTCCACGGTCACCGTCACATCCGTCTCGCGGGTCACCCGCCGGACGGTGACACGGCGCCCGTCGCGGTCCACGACGTCGAGGGATCCGAGTGAAGTCGTCATCGGGGCTGCTCCTGGGTCTCGATGTCCTGGGCCGCCGCGATCAGGCGATCGTTGCCCGTCCGATCGCGGATCGTGAGGCGGAGGCAATGGGCCAGCGGGTGGCCGGCGCCGAACGTCCGCGGCACGAGGCCACGGCGGAGCAGGCCGGTCGCGGTGGCCGCGGCCCTCTCGGAGGTGCCGAGGTCGACGAGCAGGAAGTTCGTGACGGTCGGACCAACCGACCAGCCGGCATCGCGCAGTCCGTCGGCCAGCCGGTCGCGTTCGGCATCGACCCGGGCGACGTTGGCCACCATCCCGCGGGCATCGGCGAGAGCCGCGGTCACGATGGTCACGCTGATCGTCGAGACCGAGCCGGGCGGCCGGTACGGGGCGATCCGGGCGATCGTCCCCGGTTGCGCGATGGCGAACCCGACGCGCAGCCCGGCAAGGGCGTAGGCCTTGCTCGCGGTCCGGACCACCACGAGGCTCTCGTGCGTGAGCCGGAGGTCGACGAGCGAGGTGCCGACGAATTCGGCGTACGCCTCGTCCAGGACCACGATGGCCGGCGGCCGGCCGGCCTGGTCGGCGTCGGCCTCGATGTCGTCGAGGAGTCGGGCGATCCCGTCGGCGGGCTCGGGCAGGCCGGTCGGGTTGTTCGGGCTGCACAGCCAGACGATGTCGGCGTCGCGGGCGGCGGCTCGTGTGGCCGGCAGGTCGAGGGCGTAGCCGTCGGTGGCATCGAGGCGGGGAACGATCACCGCCGTCGCACCGCGCTGCTCGGTGATGACCCGGTACATGGCGTAGGTCGGGGCGGGAACGACGGCGCGCCCACTCACCGGCAGGAATGCCTTGCCGATGAGGTCCAGGATCTCGTCCGCGCCGGCTCCCACGAGGAGCTCGTCGGTCGCGACCCCGTAGACGCGAGCCGCGGTCTCGACGAGGCGGCGGTAGTCGGACGGCGGGTACTCCGACAGCGGTGCATCAAAGGCGCCCGAGGCCAGGATGCCGGCCACGATCTCCGGCGGGGCGGGCGACGTGTTCAGGTCGAACCGCAGGATGTTCTCAATGGCGATCCCGAATCGGGCAGCGACCTCCTCGTCGGTGGCCTCCCAGCTGTACGACGCGGGCTGGGTCGGGAGGCCGAACGTGACCGGCGTCGGGCTCATCGCTCGGTCCCGGCGGCCGTGGGTCGGTCGCGAAAGCGGACCTCGACCGCGTTGCGGTGGGCGGTCAGGCCCTCGGCGGTGGCGAGGCGACCAACTGTCTCGCGGATCGCTGCCAGGCCATGCTCGTCGACGCGCTGGATCTGGGTCCAGCGGCCGAATGCCTCGACACCGAGCGGATCGGAGCTTCGGGCAAGGCCGCCCGTCGGCAGGACGTGGTTCGCGCCGGTCGCGTAATCACCGGCCGACTCGGGAGCCCACGGCCCGACGAAGATCGAGCCTGCGTGGCGAACTCGGGCCACGACGCCACCGGCATCCCGAACGTCGATTGACAGGTGCTCGGGCGCGTAGGCGTCGACGAACGCGATCGCGGCGTCGAGATCAGCGGCAATCGCGATCCGGCCGTGGGTCTCGAGCGCCCGGGCGAGGATGTCGCGCCGCTCGAGACGAGGCAGGAGGGCCGCGATCTCGCGCTCCACGGCGTCGGCGAGGTCCGTGCTCGTCGTCACGAGGATCGCCGGCGAGTCCGGGCCGTGCTCGGCCTGGGTGACGAGATCGGCGGCGACGAGGACCGGATCAGCGGTCTCGTCGGCGAGGACCATCCCCTCGGACGGACCGGCCGGGAGGTCGATCCCGACGAGGCCCGCGACCTCGAGCTTGGCTGCGGTCACCCAGGCGTTGCCGGGGCCGACGATCCGGTCGACCGGGGCGACCGGCGGGGAGGCGTCGGGCAGGCCATGGGCGAGGGCGCCGATCGCCTGTGCGCCGCCCGCGACAAGGAGGACATCGACGCCGAGCAGGCCCGCCGCCCCGAGCAGGACCGGGTGGACGGCCCCGTCGGCATCGGCCGGCGACGCGACGATGATCTCTGCCACGCCTGCAACCCGGGCCGGGACGACGGTCATGATCAGCGATGAGGGATAGGGCGCCGACCCGCCCGGCACGTAGCAGCCGATCCGGTCAAGCGCCAGCCAACGCCGCTCGATCTCGATGCCGGGCAGGATCTCGGTCCTGGTCGTGGCCGGTCGCTGGGTGGCGGCGAACCGGGTGACGTTGGCGATCGCATGGTCGAGGGCCCGGCGATCGGCGGGCTCGAGGGCGTCGCGGGCGGCGTCGAGCTCCGGCCGCTCGATGACCAGGCGGCCGTTGGCCAGGCCGCCGCCGAACCGGGCAGATGCGTCGCGGACAGCGGCCGCGCCGCGCCGGCGGACGTCGTCGAGGATCGCCTGTGCTCCGATCCGGACGGTCTCGTCCGGAACCGCGCCGCGCCGGCAGAGAGCGGCGCGCTCGGCGCTATCGGCCGGGGCGTCGGACGCGAGGTCGAGACGCCTGAGTCGGAGGGGCAGCTGGGTCGTGGCGGTCGTCGCAGGGACCGGGCCGACCGACGCGGCCGTCGCGCGGGTGGCGGCCGTCACGGGACGATCTTCTCGATCGGCAGGACCAGGATCCCCGAAGCGCCGGCGGCCTTGAGCCGGGGCAGCAGGCTCCACACGTCGTCCGCGCCGACGAC
>JALYPW010000365.1 GCA_030856145.1 Chloroflexota bacterium
GGTCGGGGACGTCGATCCCGGTGAGGCCCTTCACGACGGCCCCGGCCTCGGTGACGGTCCGCGTCGCGTTCTTCACCACGTCGGACGCGCCATCGGTGGAGACCACCGTGAGCGATCCGATCGAGGCCATCGGCTCGGCCGCCGCCCGGACGATCTCGGGCAGCATCGACAGGACCGTCTGGATGATCGCCGCCTCGTTGAACTGCCGATAGGCGTCGGCCCGGAGGGCCAGTGCCTTCGCCTCGGCCTCACCCTTGCTGAACACGATGCCGGCCTCGGCATTGCCCTCGAGCTTGGTCTTCTCGGCCTCCGACTGGGCGTTGACGAGGATGACCCGGGCGTTCGCCTCGCCCTTCGTCACGCTCACCGCGGCCTCGGCCTGGCCGGCCAGCTTGACCCGCTCGGCGTCGGCCTGGGCGGCCGCGATCCTGGCCAGTTTCTCGCCCTCGGCCCGCTTCACCTGGGCGGACGCGTCCGCCTCCGCCGGACGGACCGTCGACGTCAGGAGCTCCTTCTCCTTGCGCGCCGCCTCGAGATCGGCCAGCTCGGTCTGCTTCCGGGTGACCTCCTGCTGGGCCTCGGCCTGGGCGAGCGGGCCGGCCTGGGCGGCGCGCGCCTCGGCCGCCGCGATCTGGGTCTCGGTCTCGGCCCGCCGGAGCGACACGTCGCGCTCGGCATTGATCTTGACCTGGTTGGCCTCGGCCTCGCGGACCGCAGCCTCCTGGTCGGCGGTCGCCTTGGCCATCCGCGCGTCGCGCTCGCGGCGGGCGGTCTCCTGCTGGCCGATCAGGTCCATGTAGCCGGATTCGTCGCGGATCGCCTGGATCGTGAACGAGTCGATCTGGAGGCCCGACGTCGAGAGGTCGCCCTTGGCGGCGTCCTGGACGGCCTGCTGGAACTTCATGCGGTCGAGGTTCAGCTCCTCGATCGTGAGGGTGCCGACGATCGAGCGGAGCGAGCCTTCGAGGACGTTCTTGACGATCGAATCGACCTGCTCCTCCTGGGCGTCGAGGAAGCGCTCGGCGGCGTTCCGGATCGATTCGTCGTCCGCCCCGATCTTGAACGTGGCGACGCCCTGGACCGCGACCTTGATGCCCTGGCGGGACACGGCATCGGCCAGGTTCACGTTGATCTGACGGGCTGTCAGCTTGAGCTTGCCGATCTTGTGGAACAGGGGCAGGACCACGATGCCCTGGCCGCGCACCACCTTCAGGCCGGCGTCACCGCCGCCGAGCGGGGTTGCCCGGCCGGACCGGATCAAGGCCTCGTTGGCGCCGGCCACCTTGTAGCGGCTGCCCAGGTAGGCGAAGAGCAAGGCGACGATGACGATCGCGACGAAGACCACGATCACGCTCGTGTCGAACTGCAGGAAATCAAGCACCCGGGGTCCCTCCTGTTCCGGCCGACCCGGATGTGCTGGCCGGCGGCTCGCCCGGCGTCGATGTCGACGGAGTCCTCGGCGCGATCGGCGCCACGATCAGGCCAGTTCCCGCGGTGCCGGTGACGGTGACCGGGGTCCCGACCGCGACGTCGACGTCGGCCGTCGCGCTGAACTCGTGGGTCTGACCCTCGGCCTTGATGAGGACGCTGCCGAAGCGTCCGGCCGGGATCGAGACCGCGACCGACGCCGGCCGCCCGACGAGGCTCGTGGTCGAGAACGGGTTGGCTCCCTCCGACTTCCGGAGGGCGGAGAACATCACAAACACGATCCCGAAGCCGAGCAGACCGCCCAGCGCAGCGACGATCGCGGCCGGGCCGGCATGGAGATCGAGGACCTGGGTCGCGAACAGGCCGCCGACGCCGAACATCGAGACGAAGCCGAGGAGGAGCGGCATCAGCGACACCCCGCCGATGTCGAATCCGATGTGGAGGGCGTCGAGCAGCCCGCCGAGGAGGTCGTCGACGAGGACCGTGATCAGGAGCAGGCCGCCGCCAACCAGCGTGCAGAGGACGAAGATCAGATCCTCGATCGGGATCGAGAGCATGGCCCGGACTTCCCTCCACCCCCGACGCCCGACCGGGCGTTCGTGGGGCAAGGATAGCCGTGCGCCGGGCCGACGTGCGGCGTCAGCGCAGCGATGGGCTCGAGGTCAGTCGCCGGGCCCGAAGAGGAGCGACAGCCACGACTCGAGGGGCGTCCTGCGATCGTCGTCGGCACCGAGCCGGACCGATGCCGAACCGGGGGCTCCGTCGGCCGGGGCCGGCACGGACGGGTCGAGAGTGAACGGGATCTCGCGCGGCGCGCCGAGTCCGTGGCCGCGCGCCTGGAGGCCGACGAACGCGGGCTGGACGATCAGGTCCAGCTCGCCCTCGAGGGCCAGCACCTCGCCAGCCAGGGCGGCATTGTCGACGGCCATCTGGGCGGCCCGGTTGGCGGCGCTGGTGGCATCGCCGACCTGACGGGCGAAGACGACGACGATCCAGACCGACACGAAGGCGGCGGCGACCCAGCCCACCCGGCGACGGGTGATGCCGGCGACGGTCAGGCCGGCCAGGTCGACGTTCCAGGCCGGGGTGGTCGGATCGCCCGCCTGGTCGTCGTCATCGGCGCGCCTGGTCGCGGCGACGCGCGGGTCGGGCTCGGCTGGCTTCCGATCGAGGGGACGGGACTCGTCGGCCGGGGCGGCGTCGTTGTCCTTCACGTTCGATTGAGGGTAGCTACCGGCAGCTGACATGTCAACTCGCTCCGCGCTCGTGACAGTCAACCTGACACGAGCGTCCGCGAGCGTGCTGCTACACTCCCGCCAATTCGTACAGGCGTTCGATTTCGAGGTAGCGATGCGGACCTACGCCCCGTCCCCGACCGAGGTCGTCCTGGACGGGATCCTCGCCGAGCCGGCGCTCGCCAACGGGATCACCCATCACGCCATCCTGCCCGCCCGCGACGCGGTGTTCAGGGACCATCCGGACTGGCTCGACCCACGGATCCGGGCGGGGCTGGCTGCCCGCGGGATCGAGCGCCTGTACTCGCACCAGGCGGAGGCGATCGAGGCCGTCCGGGCCGGGCGGGACGTGGTCGTCGTCACGCCGACGGCGTCGGGCAAGACGCTGTGCTACGCCCTGCCGGCCCTCCAGGCGATCGCCGACGATCCAGCGGCCCGGGCCCTGTTCCTGTTCCCCACGAAAGCGCTCGGCCAGGACCAGGTCGCCGAGTTCGCCGAGCTGTCGGCGGCGGCCGGACTGACGATCTCGGCCGCGACGTACGACGGCGACACGCCCGCCCCGATCCGCTCGGCAATTCGCGGCGCCGGGCAGGTCGTCGTGACCAACCCGGACATGCTCCACTCCGCGATCCTGCCCCACCACACCAAGTGGTTCCAGCTGTTCGAGCAGCTCCGCGTGATCGTCATCGACGAGCTGCACACGTACCGCGGCGTCTTCGGCAGCCACGTGGCCAACGTGATCCGGCGGCTCCTCCGGCTGTGCGCCCACTACGGCAGCAAGCCGGTCATCGTGTGCTGCTCGGCGACGATTGCCAACCCCGCCGAACTGGCGACGACGCTGACTGGCCGGTCACCGATCCTCGTCGATCGCAACGGGGCGCCGTCGGGTGAGCGCCACGTCCTGCTCGTCGAGCCGCCTCTCCTCCACGGCGCGACCGGGGCGCGCGGATCGGCCCAGGCGGTCGCCCATCGCTGGGCGATGCCCTTCCTGAGGGCCGGCCGCCAGACCGTCGTGTTCGGCCGGAGCCGGACTGCGGTCGAGATCATGCTCTCGACCCTGCGTGAGGCGCTTCGCCAGGACCTCGGCCCGCGCTCGCGGGTGCGCGGCTACCGCGGCGGCTATCTGCCGACCGAGCGGCGGGCGATCGAGAAGGGCCTGCGCGACGGCGAGATCCTCGGCGTCGTGTCGACGAACGCGCTCGAGCTCGGGGTGGACATCGGTCGGCTGGACGTGTCGATTCTGGCCGGCTACCCGGGCTCGGTCGCGGCGACGTGGCAGCAGATCGGGCGGGCGGGACGACGCGGCGGGGTCAGCGTCGGAGTCCTCGTGGCGTCCGGGGCACCGGTCGACCGCTACGTCGTCCGCCACCCTGAGTTCCTGCTCGGCGGCCAGACCGAGGAGGCGCGCCTTGATCCGGACAACCTGCACGTCCTGATCGCCCATCTCCGCTGCGCCACCTTCGAGCTCCCGTTCGAGCCGGGTGAGATGTTCGGGCCGGGCGTCGCGGACGAGCTCCTCGCGTTCATCGCCGAGTCCGGCCACATCCGCCAGGCCGAGGACGGCCGCTGGTACTGGAGCTCGGAGAACTTCCCGGCGTCGGAGGTGTCGCTCCGGACGGCCGCCCCGGAGAACGTCGTGATCATCGACACGACGCCGGACCGCCCGCGCGTGCTCGGCGAGGTGGACCTGTTCTCGGCCCAGGTCCTCGTCCACGAGCGGGCCATCTACATGCACGACTCTGTCCAGTACTACGTCGATCGCCTCGAGTGGCACGAGCGCAAGGCGTACGTCCATCGGGTCGATGTCGATCACTACACGTACGCCAACCGCGCGGTGACCCTCAAGCCGCTCGACGTGTTCGCCGAGGCACCGGCGCCGGGCGGGCGACGGGTCCACGGCGAGGTGATGGTCGCGAGCCTCGTCACCCTGTTCAAGAAGCTGAAGTTCGGGACCGACGAGAACGTCGGCTGGGGACCGATCGACCTGCCCGAGCTGGAGCTCCAGACGACCGCCTACTGGCTGACGGCCGAAGGACTGGCCGGGTCGTGGCGGCGGAACGAGCTCGACATAGCCCTGATCGGCGCGGGCCGGGCGATCCAGACCGTCGCCTCGGTCCTGCTGATGGGCGACCCACACGACCTGGGACTCGTGACCCAGGTCCGCTCGCCCCATCACGAGGCGCCGACGATTTACCTGTACGAAGCAACCCCTGGCGGGATCGGGCTGAGCGTCCGCCTCTGGGAGCGCCACGACGAGCTGATCTCCGGCGCGGCGGCACTGATCGGCGACTGCGGTTGCGACGGCGGCTGTCCGGCCTGCACGGGTCCTCGGCTCGAGCCCGATGTGGACGCTCGGGGCCTGGCGCTGCGGCTCCTGGCCGAGCTCGGCGCGCAGCGACCGGCCGTCCGCCTGCCCGCGACGGTTCCGGCGTGAGCGGAGCGACACTCGAGCGGAGGCTTGCCAACTACCGTGC
>JALYPW010000367.1 GCA_030856145.1 Chloroflexota bacterium
GACCTCCGGGTTCGTCGCTGATCGCGACATCGAGCAGGGGACGGAGGACGCGCTGGGTGGCTCGCCCGAGCAGGTCGGCGACCTCACCGGCCGAGGCTGGATCGAACGCCCAGCCCTCGACGATGACCCCGAAGCCGCGCTCGTCGCTGACGAACTGGACGTGCGTGACGCCGAGCCGCCCGAGGGCCGGAGCGAGCGACGGCGAGACACCGATCTCGCCGTCGTGGGCACCGAGCAACAGGACCGCGACGCCCACGTCGACCTCCACCGCTGCAATTCCGTCCGAATGGACGACGCCAGACTGCGCCGGGACCCGAAGCCCGCTCATCGGGGAGAACCCTCAGATGTCGCGAACCTCGGTCCGGTCCGCGCTCCAGCTCCGGGCGAGCTCGGTCCGGTTCCGGACCCCGAACTTCGCAAACAGGTTGGAGACGTGGCGCTCGACGGTCTTGATCGAGACGAACAGGCTGTCGGCGATCTCGGCGTTGCTCGCGCCGCCGGCCACCAGGTCGGCCACCTCTCGCTCGCGCTCCGTGAGGCCGCGCTCACCGCCGGCCGTGCCGCGTCGCCATGTCCGTTGGCCGAGGCCGCGCAACAGCCGATCGGCGACCTGGGCCTGAGTCCTCGCTCCGAGGCCGTCGGCTTCGATGCCGGCCTCGCGCAGGACCCGGGCGGATCGCGCGGGATCGGTCTCGATCAGGGCCCGCCCGAGGTCGATGGTTGCCCAGACCGCGTCGATCGTTCGGCCGGTCCGGCGGTTGCGCTCGATCACGTCGACGAGTCGATCGCTGCCGCCGTCGGCACCGGCCAACAGGGCCGCCGCCCACTCGCGCATGTCGGCGACGTACGGTTCGAGGGTCATCCCGGGGATCCCAGACCGCGCGGCATCGAGCAGCTCGCGGGCCTCCGCGGCGCGACCGACCCGGGCGAGCGAGACGGCGTTGACCAGCTGCGCTTCGCGTCGACAGCGCGGGCAGCCGGCCCGTTCCGCGTCAGCCAGCGAGGCCTCGACCATCCGTTTGATGCGTTCGACGGCTGGCGCACCCTGGATCCTCGAGACCGCCGACGCGGCAAGCTGCCAGAGGGTCAGGCGATAGTGCGGGTCGAGGCCATCGGCGTCGGCCTCGATGGCGGCGAGGGCCTCCCGCCAGGGCCCCAGCGACAGGCGGATCTCCGGAACGATCGTTCGCGGTCGAGCCCGGAGCATCGAGTAGTCGCCCACCCGCTCGGCGAGCTCGGCGGTCGCGAGCCCGACCGTCAATGCTTCGTCGAGCCGGCCGAGGGCCTCGAGCGTCGAGGCGAGGAAGGTTCCTGCCTCGACGACCTGGTCGGGCAGGATCTCGCGGGTCGCCGTGGCGTGCGCCAGACGGTAGCGCTCCACCGAGGTCTGCCGATCGCCGATGTAACGATGGGCCATGCCGTCGAACAGGAGTGCTTCGACGTGGGCCCGGCCACCCATGCCCCGCGATACCTCGACGAGCTCCGTGGCGAGCACGAACTGCTCCTGCCACTGCTCGGCCTGCATCGCAGCGTCGAAGGCCAACTTCAGGGCCGCCCGGTGGGCCGCGCCGACGCGTCGTCGATGGTCGTCGGGCTCGTCCCCGGTGAGACCGGCGGCAAGCGCCCGGGCGCGGGCGATCACGTCGGCTGCGCGGGCCCGCCCGTCGGCGAACCGGGACTCCAGCCAGAGCAGGCTCTGGGCCTGGAGCGTGCGGGCCTCGACGGCGGTCAGGTCGTCGTGGCTGGCGTCCAGATCGGCGATCAGGGCATGCATGTCGTCCGCCCGACCGAGACGGTAGGCCTCGTTTGCCGCCGCGAGTCGGGCATCCAACCGCAACTCGACCGGACCGTCCTCGGCCAGCTGGCGCCAGCGTGCGAAGGCAATCGGCGAGGCACCGAGCTCGGTCGCGAGCCCGGCGACTTCCAGGCGCAGGCGGTCCCGACCCGGCGCCGTGCCATCGGACGCGTTGATCACCCGATCGAGCACGCCGAGACCGTCGACCCCGAGCAGCCGCCGGCCGGGAGCCGACGCCAGGCGCAGCCCGAGCTCGACCGCCGGCTCGCCGGCCGCGATCTTGTGGTCGAGGGCGACGGCGAGCTCCGCCAGGTCGCCTCGGGCCTCGGACTCCAGGATCTCGGCCAGTCGCGCGTGATGAGCCCGCCGGGTGCGCTCGGGCAGGTCGGCCGCAACCGCCTCGCGGACCAGATCGTGGACCGGCCGCAGGCCCTCCACGTCATCGCGGATGAGTCCCGCCCGCAGGAGGTCGCGGACCACCCCGTCGAACCGGTCCTCCGGCCAGCCGAGGACCCGTCCCGCGGTGGGCTTCTCGGTCGGTCGGCCTGCCACCGCGAGCACGCCGAGGGCCGTCACCGAATCGGGCGACAGACGATCGAGTCGCGAGCGCAGCGCCAGGGCGGGGTCCTCGTCCGGCGCCCGGGCCAGGGCCAGCAGCCAGTAGGGCGACCCACCGACCCGCCGCCAGATCCGTGTCGCCGCGATGTCGGTCAGGCCGGGTGCAGCAGCGCGGACGAGTGCGAACGATTCGGCCTCGGTCAACGGCTCGAGCTCGCGGATGACGAGTTCGCCACGATCGCTGAACAGGCGCTCCAGGGCCTCGATCCGGGGCGCGGCTTCCGGTCCGGGCCGCGTGGCGGTGATGAGCGCGATCGCCTGGCCTGTCGCGATCGACCCGCGGACGAGATAGTGGACGAGGGCCGCCGACGACGCGTCCAGCCATTGGAGATCGTCGACCACCAGGACGGTCGGGCCACCCGCGGCGATGGCTGCGAACACGGCCTCGAAGACACGCAACGGCTCGGATGGGGTGCCGGCGTCGCCGCTCGACGCCGCGGTGCGGACGTCGCCCCTCCCCAGCTGCTCCAGGAGCCCGCCGATCGCCGCGAACTGGATCGCGCTCTCCGGCTCGTAGCCGACGATGTCGAGG
>JALYPW010000436.1 GCA_030856145.1 Chloroflexota bacterium
CTCGTCGATCGAGGCGACGAGCGCCGCGGCCGTCGGGACGCGCCGCCGGGCGCCCCGCCGAGCAGCCTTGCCGACGGCCCGGATCGTGATGGACAAGATCAACCTCCCCGCGCGCGAAGTCGCTCCGACCATACCGCTCGGGCGCACGGTTGGACAGCAGGACGGTTGGCGGGTCGATCGCTATCCTTCTGGCGTGGACCGTCCGCACGAGCCCCTGATCGAACGCCAGATCCGCGAGGCCTGTGAAGCCGGTCAGTTCGACGATCTGCCGTTTCGCGGGGAACGGATCCCGCTCGAGGACGACGGCGCCGCGGGCGATTGGGCGCTCGCCCACCGCATCCTCAAGAACGCGAACATGGTCCCGCCCTGGATTGCCACCGATCGCGAGATCCGCGAGCTGCTCACCCGGCGCGACAGGATCCTGACCCGGGCGCTGCGATCGAGCGAGATCGGGCGCGAGCGCGACCGGCGCGAGTTGCGGCGGGTCGTCGAAGATGCAAATCGCGCGATTGCGATCCTCAACAACGAAGCGCCGACTAACCGCCAGCATCGCCGCGGCCTGGATCTGGCAACCGAGCTCGCGGCGCTCGCGCGACGACACGCAGTCGACGGCGAATCGGGCTAGTTCACGAGCGCGGCGACCGCCTCGTCGAAGACCTCGGTGTGGCGATCCACGTCTGCGGCGACCGTCGCCGGGCTCATCAGGGCCATGTTGTGGAACGGGGTCATCAGCACGCCCCGATTCATCAGGGCGAGGTGCAGGTAGCGGTTGAGCAGGGGATCGTCGCTTGCGACCTTCTCGGCGCCATCGCGCGGCCGGGTCGCGGAGAAGTGATATTCCGCCCGCGCCCCGAGCCGGGTCACGTGCCACGGGACGCCACGCGACCCAATCACCTCGTTGACCCCTGCCTCCCAGCGCTCCGCCAGGGGGATCATCCGCTCGAACGCCTCGTCGGTCAGGACTTCGCTGAGGGTCGCCCGGATTGCGGCCAGGGACAGGGCGTAGCCCGCGAGCGTGCCCCCGATCCCGCCGATGTCCGCCCGGGGCGGCAGGACCGTCCGGACGCGCTCGGCGATGGCCTGGGTCATGCCGTATGTTCCGGCCGGGATCCCACCGCCGATCGTCTTGCCGATCACGAGCATGTCGGGCTCGAGCCCGTCGCGGGCGGTCATCCCGCCGGGGCCGGCGCAGATCGTGTGGGTCTCGTCGATGATCAGGACGGTCCCGGCTCGGCGGGTCAGCTCGCGCAGGGCGTCGTGATAGCCGGGCTCGGGGAGGACGATCCCCACGTTGGTGAGGGCCGGCTCGACCAGGACGGCCGCGACGTCCCCTTCGTCCAGAGCGCGCTCCAGGGCGGGTGCGTCGTTGAATGGCACGACCCGGGTCGTCAGGGCGGGATCCACGGGCGGGCCGATGTTCAGGTCGGTCGCGACGACCCGCCCTTCCGTGTCGAGCGTGGCCAGGGTCTCGTCCACCGAGCCGTGGTAGCACTCGTCGTGGACGAGGATCTTCGACCGGCCCGTGATCGCCCGCGCGAGCCGGATCGAGAAGCGGTTGGCGTCGGTCGCGGTCATCGTGAACTGCCAGAGCGGCAGGCCGAACCGGCGTGTCAGTTCCTCGCCGGCCGCGATCGCGTCCTCGGTCGGAAGCATGTGGGTGATCCCGCGGCGCATCTGGCGTTCGACGGCGGCGATGGTGGCCGCCGGGCCGTGCCCAGCCATCGCGCCGGTATCACCGAGGCAGAAGTCCACGTAGTCGTGGCCGTCGACGCAGCGGAAGCCGGCCCCGGACGCACTCTCGACGAAGAGCGGGAAAGGCGAGGCCCACTCGTTCATCCAGTTCATGGGGACCCCGTCGAGGAGCGACGCCTTCGCCTGCTCGTGGAGCTTGCCGGACCGCGGATGGGCTCGGGCGAAACGATCGAGCTCGGCTGCGAGCTGCCCGGCGAGGCGGTCGCGATCGACGGTGACGGTTGGCGCCGGTGTCGTCATCCCCACGAGGATGCGTCAGC
>JALYPW010000485.1 GCA_030856145.1 Chloroflexota bacterium
GACCCCGACTACGTCGTGGCCCTGGTCGTGGAGGAGCGCCGCCGCGACGGACGAATCCACCCCGCCCGACATCGCAACGAGGATCCGACTCATGCGCTGATCCCCTGCCCCAGCGGGTCGGCCGCGACGGCGACCTGGCCTGTCCGCAGGGCGGCGACCACCCGCGGCACGATCGCGACCGCTTTGTCGATCTCCGCATCGGTCGTCGAGCGGCCGAGGGACAGGCGGAGCGCGCCGCGGGCCTCCTCGTCGGGATAGCCCATCGCGGACAGGACGTGGGAGACCTCGGTCGAGCCGGTCATGCACGCCGAGCCGACCGACGCGGCGATCCCCTCGAGGTCGAGCCCGACGGTGATCGAGGCGCCGTCGGCATCGCGGGTGATCAGGGACAGGTGGCCGGGCAGGCGCTCCTCCGAGTGGCCCGTGAGCTCGGTCCCCTCGACCGCGAGGACGGCCTTCTGGAGGCGTTCCCGGAGGCGACGCAGGCGGCGGCTCGTCTCGGGCCGCTCCGCGCAGGCCATATCGAATGCGGTGGCCATGCCGACCGTCCCGGCCACGTTCTCGGTCCCGCCCCGCCGGTGACGCTCCTGCGAACCGCCTTGCTGCTGGACGACGATGTGGGTGCCGTGCCGCAGGTAGAGAGCGCCGACGCCCTTCGGGCCCTCGAACTTGTGGGCACTCAGCGCAAGCAGGTCGGCGCCCAGCGCCTCGACGTCGATGTCGAGGTGAGGGGCCGCCTGGACCGCATCGACTGCAAGCAGGATCCCGCGCCGGGCGCGGACCCGGCGGGCGATCTCCGCGATCGGCTGGATCGTGCCGACCTCGTTGTTGGCGAGCATGATCGCGACCAGGATCGTCCGGTCGGTCAGGGCCGCCTCGACATGGTCGGGATCCACCCGGCCGTAGCGATCGACGGGCAGCTCGACCACCTCGAAGCCGAACTTCTCGAGGTAGCGCAGGGTGTGGCCGACGGCGTGGTGCTCGACGGCCGAGGTCACGATCCGGTGTCCGCGCGCCTTGCCGGCCCAGGCCGCGCCCTTCAGGCCGAGGTTCAGCGCCTCGGTGCCGCCCGACGTGAACACGATCTCGCGGGCCTCGGCGCCAATCCCCTGCGCGACCCGCTCATGGGCGTCGTCGAGGGCTGCCCGGGCGCGTCGGCCAAACCCGTGGCTCGAGCTCGGGTTGCCGAAGTCCTCGGTCAGGAACGGGAGCATCGCGTCGAGGACCTCGCGCCGGAGGGGCGTGGTCGCCGCGTGATCGAGGTAGATCGCCATCGGTCGGGATTGTACGCCGCGGGCCTCGCCCGGCCTCCACCCGGCCTCCACCCGCCGGGCCGACTGACACCCGCCCGCAAGCCTGCGCGGTCGGCCACCCGGGTCGCGGCAACGCGCCGCCGGGCAGGCTGGGACTCCACACGATGGAGGAGTTCCCATGCAGACCCCCGAGATCGTCCCGAACCCGGAGACGATGTCCCAGCCGATGGACACCAGCAACGCTGAGCTCGACGGCCACGACGGCGACGACGGCGACTGGATCGATTCGCCGGTGGACGACCTGACCTACGACCTGCTGATGGCCCTGGCCTCGAAGCTCGAGGCGATCGACACGTACCAGGTCTATGCCGAGGACGGCCGGCGCGAGCTCTGGCGCGAGTTGGCGACCGACGAGCGGCGCCACGCCGAGCGTCTCTTCAACGAACTGAAGCAACGCTTCGCCGCTTCCTGACCACGGGTCGCGCGGCCTGCGTGGCGCTCTGATCCGTCCCGAGGATCAGATCCGCACGAACGAGCGTGGCCGACGTTCCCAGACGGCGCCGAGGGGTGAAACGGGAGAAAGGGCCACGCTCGTTCGTCTCGGATTGATGCCGAGACGGCATCAATCCGAAGTGGGCGGGTCAGCCCGCCGCGGCCTCACGTTCGACCGAGCGGCGGAGGTCCTCGGCCTTGCCCTTCTCGCGTCGCCGATCGTGCTCGGAGAGCGCTCGCTTGCGGAGTCGGATCGAGAGCGGCGTGATCTCGACGAGCTCGTCGTTGGCGATGAACTCGATCGCCGACTCGAGGGTGATCGGCCGGGCCGGCGTCAGGCGCAGGGACTCGTCGTGGGAATGGGTCCGGATGTTGTTGAGCTGCTTGGTCTTCGTCGCGTTCACGTTCATGTCGCCGGAGCGGGCGCACTCGCCGATGATCATGCCCTCGTAGACCTCGACCCCGGCGCCGATGAATAGCTCCCCTCGGTCCTCCAGGTTGAACAGGCCGTACGCATTCGAGGTGCCGGTCCGGTCGGCGATCAGGACGCCATTCGTGCGGTGGGTGACCTCGCCGGCCCACGGCCCGTAGCCCTCGCCGATCTGGTGAAGCAGCGCGGTCCCGCGCGTGTCGGTCAGGAGCTGGCCGCGATAGCCGATCAGGCCCCGGACGGGCAGGACGAACTCCATCCGGACGCGGCCGTCGGCGTCGGTCGTCATCTGCTCGAGGCGACCCTTGCGGGCGGCCAGCGCCTCCTGGACGGGGCCGATGTAGTCGGGCGGGATGTCGATCGTGACCCGCTCGTACGGCTCCTGGACCTCGCCGCCGACGGTCCGGAGGAGGACCTCGGGGCGGGATGCGGTGATCTCGAAGCCCTCGCGCCGCATCTGCTCGAGCAGGACGGCGAGCTGGAGCTCGCCCCGGCCGCGGACCTCGTATGTGTCGCCGCTGTCGGTCGGCAGGACCTCGATCGAGACGTTGCCGAGGGTCTCCTTGTCGAGCCTGGCCTTGATCTGGCGCGACGTGACGTACTTGCCCTCGCGGCCGGACAGCGGCGACGTGTTCACGCCGAACGTCATCGACAGGGTCGGCGCGTCGACGTCGAGCCGGGGTAGCGGCCGCGGATCGCCCGGGTCGGTGATCGTGTCGCCGATCGTGACCTCGGGCAGGCCGGCGACCGACACGATGTCGCCCGGACCGGCTTCGGTGATGTCGACCCGGTCGATGCCCTTCGCTGTCTGGAGCGAGGTCACCGTGCCCGAGATCGTCACGATCCGGCCGGGCTCCACGGTCCCGGCCGTGTCGTCGGCCTCCTCGCGCAGGACGGTGATCCGTTGCCCGGTCCGGATCCGGCCGTTCCAGATCCGCCCGACCGCCATCCGCCCGACGTAGTCGTTGGCCGACAGGTTCGTGACAAGGAGCTGGAGCGGGTGGCCTTCGTCGTAGGTCGGCGGCGGGGTGACGGCGACGAGGACGTCAAGGAGCGGGCGCAGATCTGTGCCCGGCTCGTCGAGGTTGCGCGTCGCAGTCCCGAGCTTGGCATTCGTGTAGATGACCGGGAACTCGATCTGGTGGGCGTCAGCGCCGAGGTCGATGAACAGCTCGTAGATCTCGTCGAGGACCTCGGCCGGACGGGCGTCGGCCCGGTCGATCTTGTTGACCGCAACGACGACGGGCAGGTGGCGGGCCATCGCCTTCTGGAGGACGTAGCGGGTCTGGGGCAGCGGACCCTCGGCGGCGTCGACGAGGAGCAGGACCGAATCGACCATCAGGAGCGAGCGCTCGACCTCGCCGCCGAAGTCGGCGTGACCGGGCGTGTCGACGATGTTCAGGCGCGTCCCGTCGTGGTCGACCGTCGTCTGCTTGGCGAGGATCGTGATCCCCTTCTCGCGCTCGAGGTCGCCGGAGTCCATCACGCGATCGACGACCGCCTCGTTCGAACGGAACGTTCCGGTCTGGCGGAGCATCGCGTCGACGAGGGTCGTCTTGCCGTGGTCGACGTGGGCGACGATCGCGACGTTGCGCAGGTCGGCTCTGGTCGAACGGGCGGCGGCGGGGGCCGGGGCGGCGGTGGTGGCGTCGAGGGGCACGGTCGGGCGAAGCTCCTGAGGATGGGGCCGCCCATTCTCGCACGAATGACGCGCTAGACTCGCCGACGTGACTGTCGCCGCCGTGATTCTTGCCGCATCACCCGTGTCTGCCCTGACCGACGCGGACGGATCGCCGGCCGTCCGGCGGATCGCGGACGCGGCCTGGGCGGGCGGCGCGACGCCGATCATCGTCGTCTCCTTCGATCCCGACGGAGCCGTCGCGACGGCCCTCGCCGGCGCCCCGGTGACGCTCGCCGAGCCGGCCCCGCATGAGCATGGGCCGCGCGGCCAGATGGCCCGTGGGGCCGACGTCGCGCGCGACGAGATCGACGACACCGACGCGGTGCTGTTCTGGCCGGCCCGGATGGCCTGGGTCGGGCCCGAGACGGTCACCTCCCTCGTCGAGCTTCACGGAGTCGCCCCGGATGCGCTTCTCCGACCCACCTGGGACGGCGAGCCCGGCTGGCCGGTCCTCCTGCCGGTCGGCGCTCTCGAGACC
>JALYPW010000018.1 GCA_030856145.1 Chloroflexota bacterium
GTCGTCCGGTGGCAGCGCGGCGCCGTCCGGCGCTGCCGCCGGGCTGACGGTGATCGCGGCCGTCGGCGCGACGACCGGCGGGTTCGACCCGACGGCCATCGAGACCGCCGCCGGGACCGCGTTCAGCCTGACCTTCGACAACCAGGACAACCAGGCGCCCCACAACCTCGTGCTCCAGAATCCGGACGGCTCGGCCGTCGCTGTCCAGGGCGATACCGCGTTCTTCACCGGGCCCGGCCAGCGGGTCTACCAGGTTCCGGCCCTGACGGCCGGCGCATACATGTACGTCTGCCAGGTCCACCCGACGACGATGGTCGGGACGCTGACCGTCCAGTAGCCGCCAGCGCGGCGCCCGGCCGGGGACGTCCGCGACCGACGATCCGGCCCGCGCCGACGAGGGACGCTCGATGGACGTTCGTGAGCAGCTCTGCTACTCCGACGCGTATGCCCGGACGGTCGAGGCGCGGGTCGCGATGGTCGACGACAGCGGCGAGGCGTCGCTCGTCATCCTCGATCGGACCGTGTTCTATCCGGGCGGCGGAGGCCAGCCGCCCGACCGAGGGCTCCTGCTCCGGACCGTCGACGGCCGGACGTGGACGGTCCGCTCGGCCCGCAAGTCCGGCGGCGACATCGTCCACGAGCTCGAGCCGTCGGCCGGCGGCCCGCCGGCGGTCGGCGACGCGTTGACGGTGGATCTGGATTGGGCGCGGCGCTACGCGCTGATGCGGACCCACACCGCGCTCCATGCCCTGTGCGGCGTCGTGTGGCGCGATCACGGCGCGCTCGTGACCGGCGGCAACATGGAGCCCGGCGGCGGCCGGATGGACTTCGAGTTCGAGTCGATGAGCGGCGACCTCGTCCACTCGATCGAGGCGACCGTCAACGCCGAGCTCGCCCACAAGCGCGACGTCCGGGTCAACGTCCTGCCCCGTGACGAGGCGTTCGCGATCCCGGACCTGATCCGGACGAAGATCAACCTCCTGCCACCGGGAATCGAGGAGATCCGGACGATCGAGATCGTCGGGCTCGACCTCCAGGCCGACGGCGGCACCCACGTCTCGAACACGAGCGAGGTCGGATCGATCCGGGTCACGGGCTACGAATCGAAGGGCCGGATCAACAAGCGGATCCGCCTGGAGCTGGTCGACCCGATCGCGGAGTAGCCGGCCGGGCGGCGCGGCTCAGGACCGCGTGAAGCCGCGCGTCAGTCGCCGCGGGTCGCCGTGATCGAGAAGGACAGCGGGACGCGCCCGCGGAGCTCTGGCCGGACGTCGCGGTGGCCGGCCCACCAGTCCACCGGGTGCTCCCGCACCGCCCCGAGGCAGAGGCCGGCCCGGAGCAGCGCGGTCACGATCTCGCCGAGCGTCCAGGCCCGGGCGAACTTCCAGCTCTGGTCGTCTTCGGCGACCGACAGGTGGTCGATGTACTCCGGCGACCAGCCCTTCGACGCCTCCGCTCCACCGAAGTAGTCGTAGTCGGTCGCCTGCCAGCGGCCGTCGGCGTCGGCATCGAACAGCCACTCGGCGGGGTGGCCGTCGAAGATCACGAGCCGGCCGGTGGGCGAGAGGAGGCGGCGCAGGACGGCCGCCCAGGCATCAAGGTCCTGGAGCCAGATGATCGAACCGCGGCCCGTGTAGACGAGATCGCCGGTCCCGTCGAGCTCAGGCGGGGTGTCGAGGACGTCGGCCTCGATCCATGTCGCGGGCGCACCCGTCGCCGCGCTCAGGCGCCGCGCCAGATCGAGCATCCGGGGGCTGATGTCGACCCCGACGACCTCCCGGGCGCCCGCGGTCCAGAGCGACAGGGTGTCGCGCCCGGCGGCGCACTGAAGGTGGATCGCCCGGTTCGTGCCCAGCCCGTCCGGTCCCTCGCGGAGGTCGCCGAGCAGGTCGTGCTCGACCGGGAAGAGGTTCGAGCCGCCGGCCCGGATCAGCGCGACCGCCTCGTCGAACCAGCCTTCGTAGCGCTCCGCGGCCTCATTCCAGGCGGCCCGGTTGGCGGCGTGCATCGCCCGCGGATCGGCCAGCTCGGCAGGACTTGCCGGGCGCACGTTCCGGGTCGACTCGTCGTTGGTCATCCGGGAGATTCTAGCCGCCAGGGATTCTCGCCCGGCGAGCGTATCGAGCACGGTCGGTCAATCGATCCGCCCCTGGCACCCGATTTCGCTGCGGATCCGAAGGCGATCCTCACGGGGCGCGCATTTTGGGCACGAATGGGGTCAACCTTGTCGGATACGACCGCCCCACGAGTGGCCGCGAATGGAGAGCGATCCCGGGGCGTCATACCATCCCGGCATGACCGCACCGACCACGCCGGCCCTCGACGCGATCGCCGCCGCTGGCACGACCCACCGCGTCGTCCGCACGGAGCGCGCCTCGAGCGCCGAGGAATCCGCCCGGTTCCAGGGGATCGAGACACGCCAGCTCCTGCGCACGATCGTCGTTCGCCGGGGCGACGAGGACTACCTCTTCGTGCTCGTCCCGGCCGGCCGGCGCTTTGACTGGCCAAAGCTGCGCGAGCTGCTCGGGGTCCGGCGGATGAACCTGCCCGACGCCGACGAGGCACGGTTGGTCACCGGTTACGAGCGCTACACGATCACCCCGTTCGGATCGAGCCGGAGGTGGCCGGTCATCGCCGACGCCTCGATCTCCGACGAGCCGGTCGTGTCGATCGGCGGCGGCGGCTTCGGGATCAACCTCCACCTCGCACCGGCCGATCTGATCGCGGCCCTCGCGGCGACGGTCGCCGACGTCAGCCAGCCGGAGCCGTCCACGGACTGACGGGGCGGCCGCGCCTGGCCCGCGCGGCGGCGTCGGCATCGTCAGCTGCCGAGCATCTGATCGAGGGTCACGAGGTCGTAGCCGGCAGACTCGAGCCCGGCGACGATCCGGGGCAGGGCATCGAACGTCTCGAACCCGCCTAGGTGCATCAGGACGATCGATCCGTTCTGGGCCTTGCCGAGGACCTTCGCGACCATCTGGTCGGCCGTCGGGCCGGGCGGGTCGTTGGCGATCGGCCGCCAGTCGATGGTGTCGATGTCCCACATGACTGTTGTGCGATATCCGGCCACGCCCACCGCGGCGAGGACGTCGGCGTCGTAGCCACCGCTTGGCGGACGGAAGAACGGGTTTGGGTCCTGATCGCAGGACCGGGCCAGCGCCGCCTCGGTCCGACGGATCTCGTCGGCGATCTGGACGCCCGTCAGGGTTCGGAAGTCGCGGTGGGTGTACGAATGGTTGCCAAGCGTGAACTGGCCGGGGTGGGCGTCGATGACGCGCAGGACCTGGCGGCCGGCATCGGTGTTGGGGCTGTCGGCCATGGCGCCGGTCATGAAGATCGAGGCACGGACGTCGTGGTCGACGAGCCAGTTCATGATCTCGAGCGCATCGCCGACCCGGCCACCCATGTCGAGGGTGAGCGCGATCTCCGGGCGACTCCGGGAGCCGTGGGAGATCAGGCCACTCGCGGGGACAATCGGCGTCGGCGTCAGCGCGGGGCGCCGGGTCGGGGAAGGGGTCGGAGCGGGCGTGACGACGGGCGTCGGGCTCGGGGTCGGCTGGTGTGTGGGACGTGCTGTCGGTGGCGCGGTCGGTTGGGCCGTCGGCGGAGGCGTCGGGGCCGAGGTCGGCGGCCGGTTCGGTGGCATGGACGGCTCCTCGGTCGGAGCCGGGGCCGAGGTCGGCGGCCGGTTCGGCGGCGGGGTCGATCGCGCGTCGGCGCAGGCGGCCAGCGTGATGATGAACGCGAGCACGATCACAGCGGCCGAACGGTGGCGTCGGCGCGAGCCATTGGGTCGATGCATGTCGGTTGACTTCCTGCTGCGGTGGGCGATTGCCCTGTCCCTGCAGGATGGAACCGGTTGGGCGGTGGGTTCATCACGGCCACGTCACGAACCCGTAACCGTGCGCGGCCGGACGCCGCGTCGCGACAGCGCGCGGTTGCCGGCGCGCCGTCCGTCCGGC